>JANYGC010000050.1 GCA_025359425.1 Sphingomonadaceae bacterium | reverse complement strand
CGAATTCTCACGCCCCTGGCCGATGCGGATCGAGTCGTAGCTGAACCATGCGCCGGACTTTTCGACGATCCCGGCCTTGACCCCAAGGTCGAGAATCTCGCCGATCTTGGAAATCCCCTGGCCGTACATGATATCGAATTCGACCTGCTTGAACGGCGGCGCGACCTTGTTCTTGACGACCTTGACCCGGGTGGTGTTGCCGACGATCTCGTCGCGGTCCTTGATCTGGCCGATGCGGCGGATGTCGAGGCGGACGCTGGCGTAAAACTTGAGCGCGTTGCCACCGGTGGTGGTTTCGGGGTTGCCGTACATCACGCCGATTTTCATCCGCAGCTGGTTGATGAAGATCACCATGCAGTTCGAGCGGCTGATCGAACCGGTCAGCTTGCGCAGCGACTGCGACATCAGCCGGGCCTGCAGACCGACATGGGTATCACCCATTTCGCCCTCGATTTCGGCGCGCGGGACCAGCGCGGCGACCGAATCGATCACCAGCACGTCGATCGCATTCGAGCGAACCAGCGTATCGACGATTTCGAGCGCTTGCTCGCCGGTATCGGGCTGCGAGACGATCAGTTCATCGATATCGACCCCGAGCTTCTTGGCATAGGCCGGATCGAGCGCGTGTTCGGCATCGACGAAGGCAGCGGTGCCGCCGTTCTTCTGCGCCTCGGCGATCACATGCAGCGCCAGCGTGGTCTTGCCCGAGCTTTCCGGGCCATAAATCTCGATCACCCGCCCGCGCGGCAGGCCGCCGACGCCGAGCGCAATATCGAGCCCGAGCGACCCGGACGAGATCACCTCGATCTCCATCGTCTCTTTCGAGCCGAGCTTCATCGCGCTGCCCTTGCCAAAGGCGCGATCGATTTGTGCCAGCGCTGCTTCGAGCGCCTTTTGACGATCCACTGTTTCCTTGCCTTCCTGAATCAGCTTGAGTTGTGCAGCCATGATGTGTCCCCTTGCGTAACCAGCCAACCCGGAAGGTCAACAGAAGGTCTGTGTATTTGATTTGTTCTCATGGAACAAGGGGGGAACGATATTTTTTTATCCGCGCTGGATCGAACCGGCTGAAAGATCGATTTGAGGGGGTTTAGTTGATGAAAGGCATTCGCGAACCGCGCATTCAGTGGTCAAGTAACGGCTGAGTCCAATGGTCCGATACGGAGCATGGCAGCTTCCGGCGATGTAGGAAAGTTTCGGGGCAGAGCTTTAGTCGGTCAGTTCGTGAAGTTAGCGAGTGACTAGTCCACCGGAAACACGTCGCGCCGCATTGCGACGGAATCGCCCTGCCAGCCGCCGTAGTACAACAGATAGCCCGCGTGGGTGAGGTGCGCGGCAACTTTACCAAGCGCAGCTCGTGAAAGATGACCCGTTTCGATGTGAATGATCGCCGGTTTGATTTGCGTGAGATCGATCGTCTGCAAGACCTCCCAATCGAAGCCTTCAGTGTCGATCTGCAGCAGATCGAGTTGTTCGATATCGTGCTTTGCCAACAGCTCATCAAGCGTCATTGCAGGAACTTCGATCCGGGTGAGCGTGCTTTCGGCCACATCGATCTGGCGCGCCAGAACGGAAGGAATGGCCGAGACGTAAGTCACTCCATGCGCGTCGCGCGGCCAATCCGCCGGGGGAAGGTAAAGCACCAGACTATCACCGCGCGAAATCGCTACATTTTCGAAGGCGAGACGGTCCGCATACTCCGCGTAATTGGCCGTGAGCATTGCAAAGATATTGGGTTGCGGCTCGACCAACACGCCGCGCCAAGGGTGCCTTACGATATACCGGCGCAGCGGGTCACCGTCGATGCCATTGTTAGCACCAATCTGAACGAACCGCAGTGAATCGCCGCGCTGCGCCATCAGCGCTTGCACCGCCAAATCGAACACCGGAAGCGGAACATAATCCGGCGGTGTCTTGCGCAGCTCTATCCCGTGATGACGCAGCAGGTGCTGGAACGAGTGTCTTAGTTTAAGTAGCATCTAGAAGCGATAGCAGGCGGAAGTAGCTTGTCTATCGTCTGCAGCCAAAAGCAATTCACGGCTGCAAGGCTAAAGTGTAGGTGGCAATGTAGGTCCCGCCACTACGCGGGTAATCCCACCACCCCCGCCAGCACCGCTCCGACCTTGTCCGAAATCTGCTGCACCGAAAACGGTTTGGGCAGGAAGTGCACGTCGGCAATCCCGATCTGGTCGCGCAGTTGTTCCTCGGCATAGCCGGACATGAACAGCACCGGCATCGCCGGGCGCAGTTTGCGCACCTCGCGGATCATGGTGGGCCCGTCCATCGCGGGCATCACGACGTCAGAGACGATCAAATCGAACTCGCCGCCGGCCTGGACCAGTTCCAGCCCCTCGTCGCCGTCGCTGGCCACCGTCACGGTGTAGCCGGCGCGGGTCAGCGCGCGTTCGGCCACGGCGCGGACCATGTCTTCGTCCTCGACCAGCAGGAGCCGGCCGCCGCCGGACCATTGGGTCTGGGGCTTGGGCAGCGCGCGGGCTTCGACAGGCTCAGCCTGAGCGGACGTGGTGGTTTGGGCGTGGTAGACGGGGAGGTATACGGTGAACTTCGTCCCTCGCCCAACTTCGCTGTCGGCGAAAATGAACCCGCCCGATTGCTTGACGATGCCATACACAGTCGAGAGGCCGAGCCCGGTGCCTTTGCCGAGATCCTTGGTGGTGAAGAACGGTTCGAAGATCTTGCCGAGATGATCGGGCGCGATGCCGCTGCCGGTGTCTTCGACCACCAGCGCGGTGTAATCGATCTGCGGCATGATCGCATTGCGCATGGTGCGGACCTGATCGGCGCTGATCTTGCGGGTGGCGAGGGTCAGCTTGGCGCCCTCGCCCCCATTCCTGACCAAACGCTCGGCCATCGCATCGCGCGCGTTGACCGCGAGGTTGACGATCACCTGTTCAAGCTGGGTCGGATCGGCGCGGACCGGGCCAAGATCGCGATCGTGAGTGACCGTCATCTGGATCTTCTCGCCGATCAACCGCTTGAGCAGGTGCGAGACGTCGGACAGCACATCGGGCAGTTGCAGCACTTCGGGGCGCAGCGTCTGCTGGCGGCTGAACGCGAGCAGCTGGCGGGTCAGGCTGGCGGCGCGGTTGGAATTGGCGCGGATTTGCTGGATATCGTCATAGTCGCTGTCGCCCGGGGTATGGCGCAGCAGCATGAAGTCGCAAGTGCCCAGGATCGCGGTGAGCACATTGTTGAAATCGTGCGCGACGCCGCCCGCAAGCTGCCCGACCGCCTGCATCTTGGTGGCCTGCGCCACCTGGCGCTTGAGCCGGGTTTCCTCGGTATTGTCGGTCAGACCGAGCAGCACCGCCGCCTCACCCAGCCCGCGCACGCCCGCCAGGCTCAGCGTCACCGGGTCCTCGGCCATGCCTTTGAGCCGCACCGCAAGGTCGCCGCTGGCCGCAGGGCCTTGCGCAAAGCGCCGGATTGCGTCCGAGATCGGGCCTTTGTCTTCCTGCACCACCAGGTCGGTCGGGTAAGTCGGCGGCGGCTCGCCGTCCTTGCCCGCCGCGCGCATGAAGGCGGCGTTGGCGAACAGCAGCCGCCCGTCGCGATCGGCCATGGCCAGCCCCAAGGGCATCTGCCCGAGCAAGGCCTCGAGATGCGGGACCGAGGCGCTGGTCTCGCTCGCCCCGCCGCCCAGCCCGACGCCGTGATCGGCGATCAGCATCAGCGAGGGCGTGGTATCGTAGTCGACCGGCCCCGGCGCATCGGGATCGGCCAGCGGCATGTAGAACATGGTCAGCGGCGCGCCGCGCTTGCCGTCGCGCGCCCAGGTGATGCGGTCGGCCTCGTCCTGCCGCATCAAGGAGGTGAACTCCTTGCCGGTGAGCAGCGCGGCGGGATCGCCGGTGGCGCGGGCGGCAAAGCCTGTGCTCGCCGCGCGCATGGTCCCGTCGGGGTCGACCACCGCGAGACTGAACCCGGCCTGGGCCAGCGCGCGGCCGAGTTTGCCATCGAGATGCGGGACCAGTTCGGCCACCGGGTCGGGCAAGGTCAGTGGCGCGAAAGTCCACACGAGATAATCGTCGCCGCGCCCGGCGCGGGCGACGGCGGCCTTCCAGCGCCCGTGCCCATCTTCGAGCAGATCGGCGCTGCCCTGCCCATCACGCCAGGCCGAGCGCCCGGCCTTGGCCAGCCGCTCGAGCGACATGTTATCCAGCGCGAGCCGCGGCGGCGCGGCCCCGGCGGTGAACCAGTCCTGATATTTGCGATTGGCGCAGACCAGCCGTCCGGCGCGGTCGGTCACCGCCACGGCGGCATCGCTGCGGTCGATCGCGGCGACGGTCACCGACCAGTCGGGCATGGCATATTCGGCCTCGGTTGGCGCAGCGGTGCGGCGGGTCAAGGCCCAGGCGATCCCGCCCAGCGCCGCAAGTCCCGCAGCGAACGCCAGCACCGCGCCGATGGTATGCGCGGCGAACCACACCAGCACGAGGCTCGCGACCAGTCCCGCGGCGGGCGCCAGCCAATCCCCGCCCGACCGGCGCGGCGTGGCCGCCTTGGCGCTCAACCCGCCGGTTCCCGCAGCCGGGCTTGCGCGAGCCGCTGGCTTCTTTTGCGCGCGATCCACCAGCTCCAGCCGAAGCTCGTCAGCAGGTAACCGACCGTTGCGGCCACAGTCGCCAGCACGAACAGGCCCAACGCCGTCTCAAGTCCCGCCCCGGTCAGCCGCTGGAGCAGATGATCCGACCCGGTATGCTGCATCGTCCCGCTGATCGGGGCGAGGCCGGTCATTCGGTCCAAGTGCAACATGGCCTCGCCGATCTTGTACGCGGCCGGAAAAATCAGCACCCAGGTGGCTGGATTGCTGGTCCAGGTCGCCGCAATGGCGACCGGCACATTGGCCCGCACGAACACCGCAGTCAGCGCCGCAACAAAGCTGTGTGCGAACGGGATGAGGATGCCCACGAACAATCCGAGCGCAATTCCGCGCGGGACCGAGCGGCGATTAAACCGCCACAAGTCCGAGCGCAGCACGCGGTGCGCGAACGGACGCACCCAGCGGTTGCGCTCAAGCGCCTCGCGCGTCGGGACACGCGCACGGAGCCAGGCGCCGATCCGGTGCTTCACGCGCGCGCACGCCGCGTGGTGCGTCGTTTGTGACCAATCCACCAGCGCCAGACCACGCCGGACAGCAGGTACCCGACCGACGCGGAGATGACGGCGACGACAACCAGACCCAGCGCGAGCGCCTTGCCCTCGGAGGTCAGCCACTCAATCGCGCTCCACATGTCGGTCAGCGCGAACAACCGGTCGAGCGCGCCACCGGCGCGGTCGTCGATGTGCAGCAGCGCATTGCCGACCTGATACGATGCAGCCCAGATCAACGGCGTGGTCAAAGGATTGGTGACGAATGTCGTAACCGCAGCGATCGGGACATTGGCCCGCGACGGCAAGCTGAGGATTGCGGCAAAGATAATCTGGGCGAACGGCAGCAAAATCCCGACCAGCAGCCCCAAGGCAACCGCGCGCGGCACCGAACGCCGCGTAAAGCGCCACAGTTCGGAGCGCAGCACCGACTTGGGCACCCAGCGGCTGCGCGCCATCTGGTCGCGCGTGGGCATATTGCGCTTGCCCCAGGCTTGCAGCCGAGAAACCAGTTTGGTCATCCGTGGTCCCGCATAATTCGCGCCTGATCCCGCTTCCACTCGCGGTCCTTGGTCGTCGCCCGCTTGTCCGCCGCATTCTTGCCCTTGGCCAGGGCCAGTTCAACCTTGGCGCGGCCGCGGCTGTTGAAATAGACCGAGAGCGGCACCAGCGTCATCCCCTTGCGCTCGACCGCGCCGTGGAATTTGGCGATCTCGCGTTCTTTGAGCAGCAACTTGCGGACGCGCTTGGGTTCATGGTTGTGGCGGTTGCCGTGGCTGAATTCGGGAACGTTCGAATTGACCAGCCAGACCTCGCCGTTCTTGACCTCGGCATAGGATTCGGCGATCGAACCCTCGCCGAAGCGCAGGCTTTTCACCTCGGTCCCGGTCAAGGCAATGCCCGCTTCGAACACCTCCTCGATATAATAATCGTACCGCGCCCGCCGGTTTTCGGCGACGATCTTGGTCTTGTCGAATTCAGCGGGAGTGGGGCGGGCCATGATGGAGTGGCATGTAGGGCAGCGCTACCCAATTTGAAACCGCCCTAAGCAGATAACTTCATCGTTACATATTTGGGTGCGGGGATCACTCGGCCCGTTTCATTGGCACCTTCGATCCAGCAATCTATCGCATCGTAAACCGCTGCCAGCGCTTCGGAAGGGGAGTTACCATCAGCCAGGCAACCATTAAGCTCAGGTGCATAGGCAACAAAGCCTCCTCCCAGATGGGCAGCAAGCGGTTCGACATACACACGGTAATCGGCAGCGGCGGTCATTGAATCCTGTCCAAGTCGTCAATCATTTCTAGCAAAAGACGAATGTATATCGGCTTAATGGGCCTGTGGGCAGGCACGGTCAATATACCGTTGATGCGCGGGTGCTGCAGTTTGTAGTGCGAGCCACGCGAGGGCGCGATGCACGATATGCCATAAATCCGGCAGACCCGCTCGATGTCGCTGATCCGCCAATCGCGCGGGTTGGCCCGCATCGATCCGATCAATTTATCGCTTGCCATCAGATTAGCCTGGCGTGCTCCAGCCCCGCGTCGACCGCCTGCCTCGCCGCGGCGCTGCACGCCACCAGCGGCAGGCGGACATCCTCGGTCAGCCAGTCGTGCACGCGGGCGAGCGCGTACTTGAGCGGCGCTGGCGAGGCATCGGTGAACAGGGCCTGATGGAGCGGGAACAGGCGCTCGTTGAGTTCGTGCGCGCGGGGCATGTCGCCCGCCGCGCTCGCCGCCTGGAACTGCGCGCACAGCCTGGGTGCGACGTTGGCGGTAACCGAGATGCAGCCCACGCCGCCGCCAGCGTTATAGGCCAGTGCCATATCGTCGTTGCCGCAAATCTGCGCGAACCCAGCGCCCAGCGCCATGCGGTGCGCGGTCAGCCGGGTCATGTCGCCGCTGGCATCCTTGATCCCGACGATCCGTTGCGGGAAGCGCCGCGCCAGTTCGATGACGGTCTCGGGCTGAATATCGGTCACGGTCCGGCCCGGCACGTTGTAAAGCACCATCGGCAGGTCGACCCGCTCGGACAGATAGCCGAAATGCGCGAGCAACCCGCCCTGGCTCGGGCGGTTGTAATAGGGCGCGACCATCAGCGCGGCATCGCAGCCCAGCTCCTTGGCGACCTGCATGTGCCACAGCGCGGTCTGGGTATCGTTCGAGCCGCAGCCGGCAATCACCGGGACCCGGCCCGCCGCGGTCTGGGCGCACAGCTTGAACAGGTGATGCTGTTCTTCGTTGGTCAGCGTCGGGGCCTCGCCGGTCGTCCCGCACGGTACGAGCGCGCTCGAGCCTTCGGCGATCTGCCATTCGACCAGCCGGCAAAACGCCGCCTCATCGATGATGCCGTTCTTAAACGGGGTAACCAGAGCCGGGATCGAGCCGGAGAACATTGCCATTGCCCCTATTCTTGCATCATAGACCGCTTGCCCCATCGGGCCGTTTGTTCAGCCAGCCATAAGGAGCGCGAGCGCAGAATGTCCAGCATGGTTCGCACGACAATCATTTCGGCACTGATTATGCTGGCTTATACTCCCTCGCTCGCCTCGGCCCAGACACAAGGCCTGCGGCCCGAGGACGGCAGCGACTGGGATGTCGCCCGCACCACCTTGCAGGCTCTGCCGCCCGGCAACATGGTTCAGGCGGTGGCGCGGTGGAAGCTGCTGACCGCCAGTTCGGGCTTCACCTTCACCGACTATGCGACCTTCCTGCTGACCTACCCCGGGCTGCCCGACGAGACCAAGCTGCGCGCCTCTGCCGAGGCTTCGCTTGACCGGGAGGCGGCAGATTCGCGGCAACTCGCCGCCTTTTTCGACCGCTACCCGCCGCTGACCAACCCGGGCCGCGCCGCCTATGCCATGGCGCTTTACGCGCTGGGCCGGCCGCAGGCAGCCGAAGCCGCGCGCGCGGCGTGGCGCGGCGGGGCGATGAGCGATGCGGCCGAAGCCAACCTGCAGGCGCGGATCGGCCCGGCGCTGACCCTTGATGACCACGATGCCCGGATGGACGCGCTACTGTGGGCGGGCGCGACTGCTGCGGCCGACCGCGAACTGGTTTACACCTCGCCCGCGCGGCGCCCCACCTTTGCCGCGCGGCTGGCGCTGGCCAAGGGGCAGGACCCCGGTGCCATGGCCAGCGGTGACGCCCAAATCGACCCCGGCTATATCTACAACCGCTCGCGATACTTGCGCACCAGGGGCCAGAGCAGCAGCGCCGCGAGCCTGCTTGCCTTGCGTCCGCGCAGCACCGCACTGCCGCGCGAGCCGCGCAAATGGGTCGGCGAGCTGCTCGCTGTCGCGCGCAGCGCCGAGGCATCGTCAGCGGTGCGGATCGCCATCGGCAGCGACGACATGTTTGCCCCGGGCGCCGATGTCAGCCGCCAGTCGTTTGCGATCCGCGACGATTACACCTCGCTGATGTGGCTGGGCGGGACCAAGGCGCTGGGCTCGCTGGGCGACGGGCGCCGCGCCGCGCCGCTGTTCTACCGCTATGGCACCGCCGCGCGCACCCCGCAGACCCGCTCGAAGGGGTTCTACTGGGCCGGGCGGGCTTCGGCACAGGCGGGTGATGGAGCCGGCGCGACGCGCTATTTCCAGCTCGCCGCGCAGTACCCCGACCAGTATTACGGGATGCTCGCGCTGGAGCGATTGGGCCTGCCGCTGCCGCCGTTCAATGGCGCACCGCAGGTGGTCCCGACCGCTGACCAGCGCGCGGCGTTCAACGCCCGCCCGATCACGCAAGCGGTGCGCGAGGTGGCGCGCGAGAGCGACTGGCCCACCGCGATCCGTTTCTTTCGCGAAATCGCCGACCAGGCCGAGACCGAGGCCGATCACGTGATGGTCGCCGATCTTGCGCGCGAACTTGGCCGGCGCGATCTGGGCGTAATTCTCGGCCAGTCGGCGCAAGGCGACGGGCTGGGCAATTTCCAGCGCATCGCCTTTCCCCTGATCCCGGTCACACCGGGCGCCGACTGGACCATGGTTCACGCAATCAGCCGCCAGGAAAGCCAGTTCGCGATGAACGCGATCAGCCACGCCGGGGCGCGCGGGCTGATGCAGCTGATGCCCGCCACCGCGCGCGAGCAGGCCCGGAAGACCGGGCTCGATTACGATCCGCAGGCGCTGACCACTGACGCAGGCTATAATCTGACGCTGGGCGGCGGCTATTTCGGGCGGATGATGGACTATTACGGCGGCTCGTACCCGCTCGCGGTGGCGGCCTACAATGCCGGTGCGGGCAACGTGAACAAGTGGCTGCGATTGAACGGCGATCCGCGCACCGGCGCGGTCGACTGGGTGGAATGGGCCGAGAAAATCCCGATCTCCGAAACCCGCAATTACGTTCAGCGGGTGCTCGAGAATGCGGTGGTGTACGAGGCGATGAACCCGGCGCGCGCGAGCTACAAAGGGACCAATCCGCTCAGCCATTTCCTAGGCAAGCGTTATCCCGGGTAGCTCCCCTCCCGCTTGCGGGAGGGGCCGGGGGTGGGCAAGACAAGCCATGCGTCAGACCCCGACACACCCACCCCTAACCCCTCCCGCATGCGGGAGGGGGATTTGAACCCTGATGGCCCGCCGATCACCCCCGCCGGCATGGCCAAACTGCGCGCGCGGTATGACCACCTGCTCGGCACCGAGCGCCCCGAAATCTGCGCGATTGTCAGCTGGGCCGCGGGCAACGGCGATCGCAGCGAGAACGGCGATTACATCTACGGCCGCAAACGGATGCGCGAGATCGACCGCGAACTCGCCCACCTCGCCCGGCGGATGAAGGCCTGCCGCGTGCTCGATCCGGCGCGGCAGGAAGACCGCAGCAAGGCGTGGTTCGGCGCGACGGTGACCATCGCCGATGAAGACGACGAGCAGCGCACGGTCACGCTGGTCGGCGATGACGAACAAGACGCCAGCCACGGCCTGATCGGCTGGAACGCCCCACTGGCGAAGGCGCTGCGCGGTGCGGCGGTGGGCGATCTGCGCAAGGTGGTACTGCCCGGCGGCGAGAAAGAATGGGAAGTGCTGGCGATCGGGTATCCGGACATCGACCCCACGCCCACCCGTCTACCCTGAGCTTGTCGAAGGGCTGCTTTTCCTTCGTGCGATTGTGCGCAAGGCACGAAGAACAAGGACAGTGCTTCGACAAGCTCAGCATTAGAGGGGTTTTGGGGTTTTTGCACCTGTTGCCGTAATTCGTACCTCTGATAGTGCGCCTACGACAGACGTGACCGAGGGCTCTCTATTTCCAGCTGCTTTTGAGCAATTGCGAGAGGTTGCATGGCGTTCAAATCCTGCCCAAAAAAGCTGAGCCACGTCGCCCAAGCATAAAGGTCGATCGAAGAGATAATGTCGGGCTTCGACGAAGTCGTTGGCTCACCCATTCCAAGCTCCACCCAAGGCATATTGGACAGTCCAGAGATAAAATATTTTCGCGGACCAGCATCTTCGCTGTATGTAAGCACGCTGTGGACTAGCTTGTTGCGCAGCGGGATAGCGTCCCGATCAAATACGGCCATCCGAGCCGAAAGGTTAGAGCCAAACCCACCAGTGCGTTTTGCGAATTTGCGCAGTCGCTCTACCTTGACCCGGGCATCCATTCCCCTGCACAAGATATCAAAGGCTTCAAGGTCATGCGAATTGGTGATGACGGCAAGAGTCTTGGTTATTGCTAGTTCAACGGCGGCATACCAAGACACAAACATGCCGATGTCGAAAAACAGGTCTCTCTCATCATGGTTTTGAGAAACCTTTCGTGCCTGTTTTAGCAATTCGTCAGATGCCTGATATGGAGCTCGCTTCAACATGACTGCCAATCCTTACAATGGAACTATGGAAACGGGTTGGTGAGCATATATTGTTATAGTTTAGCCTGACTTGCCAAACAGCCCCCATTGTCCAAAACTCAACCCCCACCCCCAAACGGATCGCCATAGCCCGTGGCATAATGCGCCATCGCCATGGTCGTGAAATGCGCGTTGACGCGGATGCAGCTGGGGAAGACGCTGGCGTCGGTGACCAGCACGTTGCTCGCGCCGTGGAGGCGGCAGTGCGGATCGACCACGCCTTCGGCGGGATCGAAATGCATCGGGTTGCCGCCTTGCGGGTGCGAGCTCGACAGGGTGACGTCATCGGTTTCCTTGATCGCGCTGGCATAGAACGCATCGATATCGTCGCCCGGTTTGAGCGTCTGGCCTTTCATCAGGGCCGGCCACACTTCGAGCGCGCCACCGGCGAAATGCACCCTGGCCAGCGTCGCCGAGGCGCGGCGAATGAGCTTGATGTCATCGAGCGTCAGCTTCATGTCGAGCTTGCCGCCAACGAGGTTACCGCGGCGGTCGGCGGGGAACAGGATGCCCGCCGAGCAGATCCGGCCATAATTGCGCATCCGCCGGTCCATCTCGCCGAACCAGCCGGGCATCATCGAGGCCATCGACATCGGCGGCTGGAAGTGGCTTTCGAGCAGAAACTCGCCGCAATCGACCACCGAGGTCATCTGGTCCTCGTCCCACGAGGGGGTCTTGCCTTCGGGCATCAGCGCGATGATCGGCGAGGCGACGTTGAGCGAGATCTGGTTGCCGGTCCCCGCGATCCCGCTGCGCTCGAGCAACAACGACGAGGCGATCACTCCGGCGGCGACGACCACGCCCACTTTCGCCGGAATGACATGCGCCGCGCCGTCAGCGTCGGTCACGCTGACTCCGATGGCCTTCCGGGTCGCTCCGGTGCCGCGCGCCCACAGGATCTGTTCGGCCTTGGTTTCGGCGAGAATCCGCACACCGTAGTGTTGGCAGGCCCACGGCAAATAGCTCTGCCCGGCCGCGACCTTGCGCGCGTAGGGGCAACCGGTGTTGCAATAGCCGCAATAGGCGCAGGCATTGTCGGTGCCCGGCGGGCCGAAGTTCTTGGCAAACCAGCCCGACTTGGCCGCCCGGAAATGCGGATCGGCCGAGGTGCCGGCAAACGCCGCCCAGCCATCGAGCAAATGATTGCCGTTGGTCTTGCCCGAACGCGGTTCGGCCGGGCCGATAGACAGCTCGCGTTCGACCGTGTCGTAACTGTCCATGAACCGCGCTTCGTCGATCGGTGCGCCGATGGAGCGCCACTTGGCGAACACGTCGGGCGCGGCGGGGTGGCTCAGCCGGTCGCCCTTCATGCGCAGGCAGATGCCGTTGTTGATCGTGGGTGAGCCGCCGACATTGCGGCCCTGAAAGACGATGAAATCGTTGTCGCGGCTCGATTGCAGCGCGCCGTGCTTGAACAATCGCGCGACCATCCGGCGTTCTTCGTGCGTGATCCGGTCGGACGGATAAAACGGCCCCGCCTCGACCACCAGCACCTTGTAGCCGCGTTTGGCGAGGTTGTGCGCCGAGACCGCCCCGCCCGAGCCCGAACCCACCACGATGATGTCGATGTCCTGCGGCACAGCTGCGAAGGGCACCACATGGTCGTGCGCGATCTCGCGGCCTTCGACCCGGGTCAGTGGCACCTCGCCCGGGCCGCGGTCACGGAATTTGGGCAGGGTGAAGCCGATCTGCCCCAGCACCGGATTGTCGCGGTTGGCATCCTGCCCGCCATCCCCGGCATGGCGGCCGACCGGATCGATCCAGTGGCCGTAATAGCCGAAATAGAGGATCGAGCGCAGCTTTGCCATGTCCTGGAAGGCATCGAACTGGCTGTCCCGCATCCGGCTCTTGATGCGATCTTTGCGGCGATCGATCGACAACGCGTGGAACAATGGCGCCATCGCCAGCTCGGCCACGCGCAGTGACCAGCTGATCTCGCTCGCCTTGGTCCCGCCGACCATCGCGAAGAACTGCTGGACGTTCTCGACCACCTGATCGACCGAGATCGCCATCTCCTCGAAATCGTCGAACAACGCTTCGGCGAGCGACTTCAGGAATCGCAATTGCATTTGATCGAACGGAAGTTGCACGGCCCTGCCCCCGGGTTGCTGGATGTTGACGAACACGACCGTTTTTTCAGCAGCATAACGTCGCAGCAAGGCCGCGCAAGGCGGGTGCTCTTTCCAAAGCGGTGGATAGCTGCAAAAGGCTGGCGATGCGCGCTGCCCGCCTTGCCCTTGCCGTTCTGCTGCTCGCCGCCAGTCCGGCCGCCGCGCGCGATGCGCTGGGCATGTTCGGCGCATGGGGCGCGTTCCGCGATAGCGCAGTGCCGCGCTGCTACGCCATCGCCATGGCCGCGCCATCGGCCAAAGCCCGCGCGTATCAGCCTTATGCCGATGTCGCCTGGTGGCCGCGCGGCGGGGTGCGCGGGCAAGTCCACTTCCGCTTGTCGCGCACGCTTCAGCCGGGCAGTGCCATCACCCTCTCGCTCGGCGGGCAGCGCATCGCCCTGACCGGCGGCGGGGCCGACGTCTGGGCCCCCGACAAGCGCGGCGACGCGGCGATCATCGCCGCCATGCGCAGCGCCGGGGAAATGACCGTGAGCGCGCGCGATGCGGCGGGCGGCGGCTTCTCCAACACCTGGGACCTGACCGGCGTCGCCACCGCGATCGACGCCGCCACGCTGGCCTGCGCGGGGTTGCGCTAGCGGATCAAAATCGCACGCCTGCTCCGCCCAGAAATTGCTGGCCCCGAACCGATCTTCCGTAGTTCGAAAAGCGATACTCGCCGCGCAAAAACAGCCCACGGGTAAGATCGATCTCGGCACCGCCACCGACGGTAAAGCCACCGTGCTTGAACGCCGGGCCGGTGGTGTAGGCGATCTCATGATATGTATAACCGCCGCGGACAAAGACCTGGAGCCGATCGTTGAGCGGGACCGCAAGCCGCACCGCAGCGCTGGCAAACACCCCCTGCCGCGCGCGATTGCCAGGCAACAAGCCCGCCGCGGTCGATTCGCCAAGTTCGGCTTCGACCCCGGCTGAAACTCCGCCCAGATCCCAGTCTGCGCCGAGCTGAATGCCGTAATAGAACCCATCCACAGCACCCGTCCCGGGAGCGCTATCGGTCCGTTCAAGCCCGCCCACGGCGGTTGCCCGCAATTCTTGCGCATGACCGGCAGTGGGCATGGCTGCGACAGTGATCGCCGCGACGAAAACCGGAACCGACGACCGATTGAAAAAGTTTTGCATCCCTGCTTGCCCCTTTGTTACCTGTTGGAACCTATCAATTCGCCGCGCCCAACCGTTCGGTTACATCCTCTTTATCGCAGCGCGATCCGCGCTGGCGCTTGTCCCGCATTTTCCGTATAGGCCGCCCCCCATGGCCGATACCGCACTCATGAGCATCCCGGGTCTGATCGACCCGGTCCCCACCCCGCGCGACATCACCCCGCGCGCCGATGGCCGGATCGACCTGATCGGCCTGCCCAAGCCGCGCATCACCGAATTGTTCGCCGCCGCCGGGCTCGATGCCAAGGCGGCCAAGCTGCGCGCCAAGCAGGTGTTCCATTGGCTCTACCACCGCGGCGTCACCGATTTCGCCGCGATGACCGATATTGCCAAGGACATGCGCCCGTGGCTCAGCGAGCGCTTCGTGATCGGGCGGCCCGAAGTGGTGCTGTCGCAGCATTCGAGCGACGGGACGCGCAAGTGGCTGCTCAAGACCGCCGACGACCACGAATACGAGATGGTCTTCATCCCCGACGAAAGCCGCGGCACGCTGTGCGTTTCGAGCCAGGTCGGGTGCACGCTCAACTGCCGGTTCTGCCACACCGGCACGATGCGGCTGGTGCGCAACCTGACGCCGGGCGAGATCGTCGGGCAGGTCATGCTCGCCCGCGACGCGCTGGGCGAATGGCCCAAAGGCGCGATGCAGGGGTTCGACGAGGTCGAGGATGATGATGGCGGCGGTTACAGCGCCGATGGCCGCTTGCTGACCAACATCGTGATGATGGGCATGGGCGAGCCATTGTACAATTTCGACAATGTCCGCGATGCGCTGAAACTGGTGATGGACGGCGATGGCCTCGGCCTGTCACGCCGGCGGATCACGCTTTCGACCAGCGGCGTGGTGCCGATGATGGCGCGCGCCGGGACCGAGATCGGGGTCAATCTCGCCGTATCGCTTCACGCCACCAACAAGGCGGTGCGCGACGAGATCGTGCCGATCAACCGCAAATACGGGATCGAGGAGCTGCTCCAGGCCTGCGCCGATTACCCCGGTGCTTCGAATGCGCGGCGGATCACGTTTGAATATGTGATGCTCAAGGACAAGAACGACAGCGATGCCGATGCGCGCGAACTGGTGCGGCTGATCAAGCTCTACAACCTGCCCGCCAAGGTCAATCTGATCCCGTTCAACCCGTGGCCGGGCGCGATTTACGAATGTTCGAGCCCCGAGCGGATCAGGCGGTTCTCCGATATCGTGTTCGACGCGGGGATCAGCGCCCCGGTGCGCACGCCCCGGGGGCGCGATATCGATGCCGCCTGCGGCCAGCTCAAGACTACCGCGCAGAAAATGACCCGCGCCGAGCTCGACCGGCTGGCCGACGAAAAGCAGGCCGCGCTGGGCTGAACCGCACCGGCGGAAACCACCTGTTAGGCCTTTGCCGTTAGGCTGGCGCGCAACAGGAGATTCCCCCTCGATGAACCGCGCACTGATTTTGCTTACCCTCGCTGCGCTGCCGCTGGGCGGCTGCTCGGGTCAGGCCAAGGCCCCCGACGCCACAGTCGCCGCGGTCGCTTCGGCCAAGCCCAATCCGTGGAGCAAGGACGGTGCCGGCCCCGATCCCAAAGCCGACAAGAATATGGCCGACACCAAGCCCAAGGCAAAAAGCGCCGCCGCGCCGACCAACCCGTGGGCCAAGGACCCCCCACCGGGCGCGCCGCCAAGCGATGCGGCGGCCAAAGACAAGCCCAAGGCCAAGTAGTCAGACGCAATCCGAACGCATTGTCGCGGCGCAGGCTCGGTCTGTCCCGCTGCACTGCAACTGGCCCGAATATTCATCTGCGGTTGTAAACGGCGCTGCTTAGTGGTGCCAACACATCTGCAATCGGATGAAAGGAACAGGGCCATGAAAAAGACCATCCTCGCAGGCGTTATCGCCGCCACCGCGCTGACTTCGGTCCCCGCCTTTGGGGATCCGCCGCCGTGGGCCCCCGCGCACGGCCGCCGCAGCCACGAACGGCACGAAAACTATGACCGCGGCGGCGATTACCAGCGACAGTACCGCCAAACGGACAACGGCATCAATTACTGGCGCGGCGATGATGGCCGGTATTATTGCCGGCGCAGCAACGGCACCACCGGTCTGCTGGCCGGCGCAGTGCTCGGCGCGCTGCTCGGCCGGTCGATCGACCGCAATGGCGACCGTTCGACCGGCACGATCCTTGGCGCGGCGGCGGGCGCACTGCTCGGCCGCGAAGTCGAACGCGGCCAAAGCCGCTGCCGGTAACGGCGCGCTGGCGCCAACAGGTGTTGACCTTACGGGCCATCCTCCGCCAAGCCACGGAGGATGGCCCGACCCCCCGAAATCCCAGCAGTTCTCATAACCGGCGCGGCCAAGCGGATCGGCGCGGCGCTCGCGCGGCGCTTTGGCGCGGCGGGGTGGCACGTGGTGATCCACGCCGGGCATTCACCCGATGCGGCGCACGCGCTGGCGGCCACCCTGCCTTCAGCCGAAGTGGTGCAATGCGACCTCATCGACGGCGCCGCGGCGCTGGCGATGATCGCCGATCTTGCCGCCCGGCTGCCCGATTGGCGCGTGCTGATCAATTCCGCCGCGGTGTTCAAGCCCGACACCGCACAGGCGATCGACCCGGCGGTCTTCACCGAGGCGATGACCGTCAACGCCGCAACCCCGGCGCGCATGGCGCAGGCCTTCCTCGCCTCGGCGCGCAGCAAGGGCGGCAAGCGGGTGATCCACTTCCTCGACCAGAAGCTGGCCAATCCCAACCCCGATTTCTTCAGCTACACCATGGCCAAGCATGCCCTGGCGGCAACGGTGCGGATGCTCGCGATGGCCGCGCCTGATCCGGCGACGCGGGTCTATGGCCTCGCCCCCGGCGCGATGCTCCCGAGCCACGACCAGCGTGACGAAGAGCACGAACGCAGCGGGCGGATGAACCTGTTGCAGCGGCTGACCGACCCCGAAGAACTGGCCGATGCCGCGCTGTTCCTCGCCGAAGGCTGGCTGGCGAGCGGCGAGACGCTGTTCATCGATTCGGGCCAGCACCTGCTCGCCCAGCCGCGCGATGTGCTCTACCTCGCACGCCAATGATCGCGATACCACATGGGCAGGCGTGCTTTCTCCTTGCGTGCACCGCGTAGCTGAATAGGCTCCCGGTGATATGTGGTTACTCGACAAGATGCTCCGCGCGCTGATCAAGGAAGGCCAGCTGGTCGTCCGCGATTATGACGGGCGCGAATATCGCTACGGCGATGCGGCTGCCGCTCCGCTGACGATCCGCTTTACCGACAAGGGCGCGGCGCTGCACATCGCGCGCGATCCCCGGGTCGGCGCAGGCGAAGTGTACATGAACGGGCGGATGGTGATCGAACCGCCGCACGACGTGCGCGATTTCGTGTTGCTGGCGATGATGAACGCCAACCGCGGCCACGGCTCGGTCGAAGCGCCCAGCGCGTTCCGGCGGGGCTTTGACTGGCTCGCGGCCAAGGCCGACCAGATCAACCTGCGCGCCAAGGCGAGCAGCAATGTCACCCACCACTATGACCTGACCCGCCAGTTCTACGAGCTGTTCCTC
Source organism: Sphingomonadaceae bacterium (assembly GCA_025359425.1). Lineage (GTDB taxonomy): Bacteria > Pseudomonadota > Alphaproteobacteria > Sphingomonadales > Sphingomonadaceae > Novosphingobium. The sequence continues at coordinate 8,989 of JANYGC010000050.1, read as the reverse complement.
GACGAGAACCGGCTTTACACGATGGCCTACTTCACCGACCCGGCCAATTCGCTGGAACGCGCGCAGCTCGACAAGCTGGCGCTGATCGCGGCCAAGCTGCGGCTCGAACCGGGCCAATGCGCCGGGCTTCGGCTGCTCGATATCGGCTGCGGCTGGGGCGCGCTCGGGCTCTACCTCAACCGCCATTACGGGATCGAAGTGGTCGGGGTCAGCTTGGCGCCGGATCAGGTCAAGTTCGCCAACGAACGTGCCGAGGCCGCAGGTGTGTCGGACAAAGTCCAGTTCAAGCTGATGGATTACCGCGACGTCGAGGGTCCGTTCGACCGGATCACCAGCGTCGGCATGATCGAACACATCGGCGCGCCGCACTTCCGCGAGTACTTTGCCAAGACCAACAATGTGCTCGCCGACGACGGGATCATGCTGACCCACACCATCGGCCGGGTCGATGGCCCCGGGACGACCGACAAGTGGACCCGCAAATACGTCTTCCCCGGTGGCTATATCCCGGCGCTAAGCGAACTCACCCGCGCGATGGAGCAGACCCGCTGGGAGATCGGCGATGTCGAACTGCTGCGCTATCACTACGCTTATACCATCGCCGAATGGTACCGCCGCACCACCTTGCACGAGGCGGAGATGACCGCGCTCTACGACGCCAAGCTGTTCCGCATGTGGCAATTCTACCTCGCCGGGGCCGAGCAAAGCTTCGCCCACGGCGAGAACGTCAATTTCCACATCCAGTCGGTCAAGAGCCGCGAGACGTTGCCGATGACGCGGGATTATATTGCGAAGGAGTTTGCCCGGCTGTCGGCGCTCGATGAAGCACCGGACTGGCATCTGGAACGGCGGGCGGCGGAGTAGCAGTCACATCGTCGGCAGCGGCCCGGCCCTCTCTGCTGAGCTGGCGAGCATATCCTGCAGGCCAAGCCAGACCACGCCTATGGCGAATAGGGCGACCACCAGGCCCGCGATCATGTCCGAAAGATAGTGCGTCCCTTCAATCGGAGTCGCCAGCAGCATGGCCGCGTTGATCGCCAGGATCGGCCAGCGCAGGCGGCGAACTGGCCAGGCTGCGGCAATGTAGATCACGCCCGAAACCGTGTGAAAACTGGGTGCGCAGACCAGCCCGCGCAGCGCGCCAAGGTCGATATCGGTAACGCGGTGCATCCGAAGTGCCGGAATCAGTTGCTCCTGATAGAGCGCGCTGGTCGGCATGTAGGGGATTGGACCGTGCCACAGATAGGCCAGCGGCCCTTCTGCGGGGAACAGAGGAAACAGCGCCAGCGTGATCACCACGCCTAGCCAGAACGTTGCCAGGAACTGCCGCGATCGAGCACGCTGCTGCGTAACTACGAAGTATCCTATCAGCAGGATCGGAGAGACGTAGATCGCGGAATAGGCCGCCTCGCCAAGATGCTGCAACACCGAATGAGCCGCCACTTCACGGTACCAGACCAGCCAGTCGAAATGGAGCATGGTGTCGAAGTGTGCAAGGGTTGCATCGGAATAGCCGCTTGTCGCAGCGGCATCGGAATAACTGGCTAACACTCCAAGCAGGCTGATCGTCAAGAACGCCAGCACATCTTCGGAAAAATCCCGCAGCTTGGTCTGGTTGAGACCGACCGGTTGATTGACCCAGACCCGCAGCACGATCAGCGAGGCCATCGCGGCGAGCGTCGCCGCAAACCCGCGATTATCCGGCGCGACGAACAATCCGCTGCGCAACAGCATGACCACCACCAACAGCGCGCTGGCGGCAAGTATCGCGGTAAGCCACTTGCCGGAGATCAGGGGGACGTTCGGCGCTGCGGCGTTCACTTGCACAAGTTCTTTAATCCGCCCGGCCCCGATCAACATTTGGCATATGCTTGTCCTCTATTGACCCGGTTAAAGGCAGGCTGGCGGCGGGCGCAAGACGCGCGTCACCGTCCGGTCATTGGCAGAGATCGAATTACCGGGGGATGACGCCGAGATTACAACGAGCCGACACACTGTTGGGATCGAAACCGAGCAATGGACTGTCTTGGGGTCCGGAGCAATAGACTACGCAGCTCAATCCGGATGTTGCGCGTTCATCCGCTCCCAGCTCAGCGCCACCAGCGCTTCGACCACCGCCACATCCACGTCGGCGAGCTTCCTGATATAGAGGCAGCCCTTGCCGGTGGTGTGCTTGCCCAGCTTGCCGAGCAGCGCGGCAACCGGCGCGCTCTCGGCCAGGCCGGCCAGCACGTAAAGCGTATGCACAGCCTTGCGCGGAGAGAACCCGGCGCGGCAGAAGGTGCCCTCGCGGCCGCTGTCGTATTTGTAGTCGTAGCTGCCGTAGCCGATGATGCTCGGCCCCCACATTTTCGGCTCGAGCCCGGTGACCTTGCGGTAGAGCGCATCGAGCACGGCGGCATCGGCGCGGCGGGCCGGTTCGGGCAATGCCGCGATGTAATCGGCCACGCCGACTTCGGTTGCCTTGGTCTTGAGTTCTGCCTTAGCCACGCCAGCCTCCCATCGGCTTGCCCTCCTGCCCGGCTTGGCTTAGGGGCGCGCCTGCGATTGTAACCCCAGCACAGCGGAAATCCAGCCCATGTCCGATACCGACAAAAGCGCCATCAAAAAGGTCGTTCTCGCCTATTCGGGCGGGCTCGATACCTCGGTGATCCTCAAGTGGCTGCAAGTAACCTATGGCTGCGAGGTGGTGACCTTCACCGCTGACCTTGGCCAGGGCGAAGAACTTGAACCCGCGCGGGCCAAGGCCAAGCTGATGGGCCTGCCGGACGAGAACATCTACATCGACGACCTGCGCGAGGAATTCGTCCGCGATTTCGTCTTCCCGATGATGCGCGCCAACGCCCGCTACGAAGGCGACTACCTGCTCGGCACCTCGATCGCGCGCCCGCTGATTTCCAAGCGGCTGGTCGAGATCGCGCATGAGACCGGCGCCGACGCGATTGCCCACGGCGCGACCGGCAAGGGTAACGATCAGGTGCGGTTCGAGCTTTCGGCCTATGCGCTCGACCCCAACATCAAGGTCATCGCCCCGTGGCGCGAATGGGAACTCACCAGCCGCACCGCGCTGATCGCCTGGGCCGAGCAGCACCAGATCCCGGTGCCGACTGACAAGCGCGGCGAAAGCCCGTTCTCGACCGACGCCAACCTGCTCCACACCAGCAGCGAAGGCAAAGTGCTCGAAGACCCGTGGGAAGAAACCCCCGACTACGTCTATTCGCGCACCGACAATCCGGAAGACGCGCCCGACACCCCTGAATATATCACGATCGACTTCGAACGCGGCGACGGGGTGGCGCTCAACGGCACGCCAATGAGCCCCGCCACCCTGCTCACCGAACTGAACACGCTGGGCCAGCGCCACGGGATCGGGCGGCTCGACTTGGTCGAGAACCGCTTCGTCGGCATGAAAAGCCGGGGGATGTACGAGACCCCGGGCGGCGAGATTTACGCCCGCGCGCATCGCGGGATCGAAAGCATCACGCTCGATCGCGGCGCAGCGCACCTCAAGGACGAGCTGATGCCGAAATACGCCGAACTCATCTACAACGGCTTCTGGTTCGCCCCCGAGCGCGAGATGCTGCAGGCGGCGATCGACCTCTCGCAGGCCAAGGTCTCGGGCACGGTGCGGCTCAAGCTGTACAAGGGCATGGCGAGCGTGGTCGGGCGCAAGTCGGCGGGTTCGCTCTATTCGGAACGCCACGTGACCTTCGAGGATGATGCGGGGGCCTACGACCAGAAGGATGCGGCCGGGTTCATCAAGCTCAATGCACTGCGGCTCAGGTTGCTGGCGCAGCGCGACAGGTAGTTTGGCTCACGCCAAGGCGCAAAGGCGCGGAGAAGGTTAGACGTAGTTCGCGCAAAGGGCGCAAAGGGCGCAAAGGTGTTGTGTTGCGCCGCAGGCAAGTTCCCGGGCTTGCATGTTGCACCAGGCGCAGCGGTGGAATTTTTGAAGGCTTCGCCCCGCAGCGCAACCACTTCGCGCCCTTTGCGGTCTTTGCGCGGAACCCCTTCGTTCTTTTTGCGCTTTTGCGTGAGCAATTCCAGCTTCGCAGGTAGCCGAATCCGCCTCCCACAAAGCGCGATCCGGCTCTGTCCACCGCGCAAAAAGGGTTATCCACCGTCAAAGTGTCACATTGTGGATAAGTGCATCATTTTCCGCTTGCGCGACTCGGTTCCGGGGCGCAGCTTGAACTGGTCGAGACGGTGACACCGCACTTGAAGATGAAGCTGGAAACGGCTGAAACGGAAAGGGAAAACGTAAGGATCGATCTGGCAGCGATGCCCGCTAGCAGCGTCGGAAAACACGCCTCAGGAAGTCTTCGGACCGAATCTGGCGAACCGCAGATGCAGTGAGTGGCGCGAGGTCAGCAGATCGCTTTGACAGCGGTCGGGAAGGACGGAAGGAAAGCAGAGCTTCGGCGAAACGGACCGGAAGACCGGAACGATAAAGCATCAAAACGGTCACGGAACCGCCAGGTGGAAGGAGACGATCGCAAGATCGGAACCGACCGCCTGACGGGACCAGACACCGGCAAAGTGACCGGGCGAAGAAAGCCGGCTCTCACGAGCCACCGGACAAGCCAAGGCAGGCAGCGCAGACCCCGCAAGGAGAATGCAACGCCAGCGGAAGCAAACCCGGGACAGGCAATCGCCCAAAATCGTCCGGCTGCGATGCAGGTGTGCTTGGGGCTGACAGCAATGTCTGCCCCATTTGCATTTGGGGGGGCAACGAAGCCGGCAATGGGCATCGCTTGTTTATCAAACGTGATAGTCCGATTTCCGACCTATCTACGCCAAAACCGGACGGTCCGCTAACGACCCGATAGCGGACATCGGAAAACTACTTGAACACAAGCGCTCGCCGCGGCAGCGTTGCCGCATGTCCGCTCCAATCCGCTTCAGGGTTCGCCCCATCTATCACGGGAGCGACCTGTTGATTGAAGTGATGGGCGATCACCGGAGTGAGGGCTTCCCGAACTTAGCGGCAATTCTACAAGATGCATTGGAGGCGGCTAAAGCGCCCCACCCGGACAATCTCGACGATCCTAAAATCGCATGGACGCAGGATCGCTACATCAGTTTCTGGACCTACGCAGGTGGCGAATACGAAATCGATGATGACATTGGGGGGCTATTTGTTTCCGCGAACGAAAACAACATCGCGGTGATCGCTGATGTTGCGCAAGCGCTCAATTCGACCGGGCGTTTCTCGAAGGAGTATGTGAGCTTCGAGCAATTTCGCTGAACAACCGCTTCCCACCCCATACCTGCTGTTCCCCAAGCAAATTCAATTCCCCAAAAGCTGCCACCACTCACGATTGCCGTTGGCGGCAGGCCGTAATAAGCTAACCCATGCCCCGCCTGATCCTGTTCAACAAACCCTTCGGCGTGCTGTGCCAGTTCAGCGATGATGGCTCGGGCAAGCCGACGCTGGCGCAGTACGTCAAGGTGCCCGGGATCTGTCGAGCCATACGGCTCGATCCCGACAGCGGCGCGCTATTGGAGACGAGCATCACAGCGCGTCGGTCCAGCGCAGCCCCAGCATCAGGTCGAGCGAGTCGGGCCTGAATGGATCGAGTCCGGAACCGGGAAACAGGCAATATTCGCCAAACAGCACGCGGTCGCCTTCGCAATAGAAATCCACCCGGATGAAATCCCAGCCGCGCGCCATCGCTTCCGCCGCCGCCAGAAGATCGGCAAGACGCGAAGGCGCAGCCCGATCGGCCGACTGTTCGGATCGCTGTTGTTCGGATAGCGGTTGCCAGTTCCGGTCATACTGGGTCCAGCGATGCTTGCCTGCGCGCCCCGTGTGGACCTGAACGATCTCGGCACGGCCGCCGAATACGTACACCTTGTAATCCAGCGGCAGCTGCGCTCCGCCGATATACGGCTCGACCAAAATGAGCCGCCGCGCAGCACCATAATGCCATTCATCGAGCCAGGTTCCGTAAGCTTCACGCAGCCAGCGCGGCGAAACCTTTCTCGCGGCAGCGTAGTCGGCAGCTGTCCGGACAATTACGTACTGCTTGCACCCATGGTTGGCTTTTACGACAAACGGCATTGCCCATGGCGCAACTTCCGGCAGGTGTTGTCCGAGCCAGAGAACCGGTATTGCGTAATCGGCAGAAAGGCGCGCCTCCGCAATAGTCTTGGCATGCGCCTTGTCGGTCAGCGCCGCCAGGTCGGCCCGGCGGTCATGCAATTTGCGCCATTGCACCCATTCGGTGAAGCGGACGGGTTTTCCCAGCGATGGCCACCGCCCGTGCCGCCAGCGATAAGTCAGGGCCACCCGCCAGTGCGCCCACGGCGATGCCGGCGCCGGGACCGTCTGCTCACCCGCGAGTGAAACCGTGTTCAAATGCAGCTCTCGCGCGATAGGTTTGAACGAACCCGGGTTCGATTGCCGAGCGGAAGCGGTGAACAGGACAATCGAGCTTTTTGGCGGGACCTTGGCACTGGTTCTAAACGACTCTGTCGCGATTGCGTTGCATCGGCGCACACCCGCGCCAACGGGCATCGCCCTTGAGCATTTTGATCAAATTTTTCTCCATGTCGACCAATGCGGAGCGGATCAGGCAAAACGCGGATATGGACTTCGCGATTACTGACGAAGACATGGCGCTGCTTGATGGGTTGAACGACGCCGAGAAATAGCGTTGGTTCGGATCGGCCGGCCTTGCCGATTGCTGTAAGCGGCAGGTCGTCTTAGGTTAGGCCATGTCCCGCCTGATCCTGTTCAACAAACCTTACGGCGTGCTGTGCCAGTTCAGCGATGACGGTTCGGGCAAGCCCACGCTCGCGAGATTCGTCAAGGTGCCTGGGGTCTATCCCTCCGGGCGGCTCGATATCGATAGCGAGGGGCTGTTGCTGCTGACCGATGACGGCAAGTTGCAGGCGCGGATTTCCGATCCGCAGTTCAAGTTGGCCAAGACTTACCTGGTGCAGGTTGAAGGCGTGCCCGATGAGGCCGCGCTGGAGGCCTTGCGGCGCGGGGTTCAGCTCAAGGACGGACTGACCCGCCCAGCTGGGGCCGAGGCGATCCCCCCGCCCGCGCTGTGGCCGCGCGAGCCGCCGATCCGGGTGCGCGCATCGATCCCCGATAGCTGGATCAAACTCACCCTGCGCGAGGGTAAAAATCGCCAGGTCCGGCGAATGACGGCGGCGGTGGGCTTTCCGACCTTGCGGCTGGTGCGCTGGGGGATCGGGGACTGGTCGGTGGATGGGCTTGAGCCGGGGGAATGGCGCGAGGCGTGATCTTCCCCGGCACGGGGAGGGGGACCATGCACTTGCATGATGGAGGGGTACGTGCGGTGATCGCAGCGTCGAGAGGTCAGGACCACTTGCCCGTACCCCTCCACCACTACGTGGTCCCCCTCCCCGTTTCGGGGAGGAAGGGCGCTGCCTCACCCGCGAACGCGCCGAACAGCGGGTTCCATTCGGTTACGGTCAGCGCTTCGATCAACCCCTCGATCGCAAATGGATCGGCGGCGATCAGGGCGTCGAGTTCGGCGCGGGTTTCGACGGTGAACAGCAGCAGCCCCGCGCGCAATTCCCCGCCGACCACCGGACCCGAGGCGCGCAGCTTGCCCGCCTCGATCAGGCCGTTCAAATACTCGACATGCGGCATCACATGCTCGCCCCAGCCGGGGCCGTCGGGATGGCTCATGGTCACGACGAAGAATTTCATGCTGCGTCTCCCCGCACAAACAAACTTGCCAGTTCAACGTGCGTCGACCAGCGGAACTGGCCAACCGGACGCAGTTCTTTGAGGCGATACCCCGCGTCGACCAAGGTCCGTGCATCCTTGGCCCAGCTTGAGGGATTGCAGCTGATATAGACCACCTTGGTGACCGTGCTGCCCGCCAGCCGCTCGATCTGGTCGCGCGCACCCGCGCGGGGGGGATCGAGCACCACGGCATCGAAGCGGTCGAGCTCTTCGGCGAGCAACGGGTTGCGGAACAAGTCGCGGTGCAGCGAATGGATCGGCAATTGCGCGCGTCCGGCGGCGCTTTTGCAGGCCTGGTGCGCATCGCGCGCCGCCTCGACCGCGAGGACTTTGCTGCCCTGCCCGGCCAGCGCGAAAGCAAATGTCCCCAGCCCCGCGAACAGGTCAGCCACGCTGCCCGCGCCCGCCAGCCACTCGCAGACTGCACCGACCAGCGCCTGTTCACCGTCCAATGTCGCCTGCAGGAAACTTCCCGGCGGGAACGGAACCGAGACTCCGCCCAGCGACACGGTCACCGGCTCAGGCTCCCACAGCGCCTCGGGCCCATAGCCCTGATCGAGCGCCAGCCGCGCGAGGCCGTGCGTCCGCGCGAAGTCGAGCAGCGCCTCGGTGGCGGGAAGGCTTTCGACCGTGAGCCCCTTGATCGACAGGTCGATGCCCTGCTCGGTAATAGCCAAATCAACGTCCGCAGCCAGCTTGGCATGCGCATGGCGGCCCTTGCCCTGCTGCTTGCCGCTACTCACCGCGATCAGCAGCTTGCGCAGCGGGGTCAGCAGCGCCACGAATTCCGGCAGCATGACCGGGCATTCCACCAGCTCGACCAGCCGGTGCGATTTCGCCTCGCGGTAGCCGATCACCACCCGCCCCTGCGAGCTTTCGGCGCGCAGCGAGGCGCGGCGGCGCGAGCTGGGCGGCGAGAGGTGTGGGCCAGCGATCAGCTCCGCGCCAAGCTCCTGCGAGGCCGAGGCATTGCTCACCCGCGCCGAGACAAACTCAGCCAGACTCTGCTCGTCGAGCTGCTGCAACTGGCACCCCCCGCAGCGCCCGAAATGACGGCACGGCGGGGTGACGTGGTGCGGTCCGGGTTCGAGGCTGCCATCGGCCAGCAGCAAGTCGCCCGGCGCCGCGCCCCAGGCGAAGCGGCCCGAGGCGGTTATGCCGTCGCCCTTGGCGGCGATGCGGATGATTTCTTCGGCGTTGTTCACGCATCCCTCTACCCGTTCGTGTCGAGCGAAGTCGAGACACTTGCGCGCAGTGTCT
>JANYGC010000020.1 GCA_025359425.1 Sphingomonadaceae bacterium | reverse complement strand
ACCCGTTCAAGGCTCAAAACCCATAAGTGCCAACGACAACGAAGCACTCGCTCTCGCGGCGTAATGTGACGGGCTAACGCCCTGAATTTACAAAGCTAAAGCGCGGTTGGACCGACCGGGCAACAGAACGGATTCCAGCGGCCCGAGGGGGGCCGGGCAACAGAACCCCCTCACCGTTCTTAACTTGGGCATGTCAGCCCGGCAGCCCCTCCCACATCAGACGCGGGGGTACCGGGCAACAGAAACCCCCTATTTCATTTTCACCCGAAGAACCGAAGATGGTGTGCCTTGCGGCGAAGCCACTGTGAGCCTCTGGGGCAGCCAATCGGATTACAATAACTGCCTGCGGCGCAGAATGACAGCTTCGGTGCTTCGGGTGAACCAACAGGTTCTCAGAACGCCGTTTCGGGGCGCTCCTTGAGCCGCTTCTCATGCTTGATGCAATCGAGGATCTTGGCCCCGGCCATGAACACCGCGCCCATGCACGCAAGGAACAGCAGCTTGCCGCCGAAGCCGGGATAGTGCTGGATATAGATGTTGCCCCGCTCGACCGCGCCAAGCGCGAGGGCGTAGATGATCAGGTAGGCTTCAACCGGGCTTTTGATCACAAACAGACGGCTGATTTTATTGAGCATGGCGACCTGCAATTCCTTTACGTAAGACTCCGCAAACATCATGCCAGCGGCGGATTTGCAAGCATGGCAAAGGTTAACGCTGTGCCAGTTGTAAACAGCCTCGACAAAAATCAAACAAGGTCAGTCAGTTCGAGTTCCTGGAGGAGGACATTACGGGCCCAAAGAACCCGCTGCATAAGCGCGGCGGAACCTAATTCGAGCGGTTCAATCGACTCGGGCCAACGCGCGGCGACAATGCGTTCGATCTTGTGAGCTTTGGCATGGCTGAGCAGAAACCGCGGATCCACGTCGGCCGGATCGGCGACAACCCGCAGCCGCAGACAGGCCGGGCCGCCGCCGTTGGCCATCGACTGGCGCACGTCAACCGGGAGCACCCGGCGGATCGGGCCATTGCTGGCGAGCATCCCTTCGAGCCATACCCCGACGCGCGGGTGGCTGGCCGCCTCGGTCGGCACCACCAGCGCCATTTCGCCGCCCGGCAGCGTCACCAGCTGGGCGTTGAACAGATAGCTGGCGATGGCATCGGCAAGGCTGACCGCGTCGGCCGGGACGATCACGATCTCCGCCTCGGGCAAAGCGGCGCGGATCGCGGCGTAAGTACCCTCGGGATTGGCAAAAGCTTGTTCGTGCGCGAACAGCACCCGCTCGTTGGCGACCGCAACCACATCGTTGTGGAACGCGCCCGCTGCAATCGCCTCAGGGTTCTGCTCGACGAACAAGGTCCGCGCCGGATCAAGGCCATGGCGGCGCGCGACGATCCGGCTGGCCTGCTCGTGTTGACGCGCAGGGAACGCGCCGCCACTCTTGCCGTAGACGAAGATTTCCAGCCCGGGCGCGCCATGTGCCGCGCACATCCGCATATGGTTGGCCGCACCCTCGTCGCCGAAGCTCGGCGGGACGGCATCGTGGACCCGGAAATACCGCGTATCAGAGAAGGCGAGGCGCAGCTGCTTCACAGTATCGGGCCACTCCTGCGCGCGGTGCGGCATGGTGACGAGGTTAGCGGCGGAGATATGACAGCGTGCGTCCTTGGTATCGGGCGCTGGGGAGACGGTGGCGGCGTTTGCGGTCCACATCGAGCTGGCCGACCAGGCGGCGGCGGTCAGCCCGGGATCTTGGCCAGGATAGATGGCGAATTCGCCGAAGGCTCTGAGACTGGGTCGGGGGAGTGGGAGAAGGAAGCCTTGCACCAGACCCAAGGCCAGATTGTGCCGCATCTTGGCCAGCCCTTGCAGCGCCGCCGCGCGCGGGTACGAGACCTGCCCAGCGTGCCCGGCCGAGGCGAGGTTGCCCAGGCTCAGTCCGGCATAGTTGTGGCTCGGCCCGATAATCCCGTCGAAATTGATCTCGGTCAGCATCGCTTACCACCGCGCCACGTGGGTAATGGTATCGCCGTCCTTGACGCCGAGCGCCGCCGCGCAATCGGGATCGATCGCCGCGCCTCCGTCACGCGGCTGGGTCCAGCCATAGGCGGCGCGGAAGCCGGCGAGGTGTCCGCACGAGACGAGGCGCTTTTCGCCTTTGGTATGCTCGCCCAAGCCAGCATCGATCGCGGTCACCGTCTGGGTCTGCGCTTCTCTGACCGAGCGGATCTGGTCGGTCCGCACGGTCATGGTCGGGCCGCCATCGAAGATGTCGATGTAGTTCTCCCAGGCGAAGCCTTCGACCTCGAGCATCCGCATCGCCGCGCGGCCCGAGGGGTGCGGTATGCCGATCACGTGGCGCGCGGCTTCGGACAGCATCGCGATATAGACCGGGTGCTTGGGCATCAGGTCGGCGATGAACTGGTTGCCGAACTTGGCGTTGAATTCGTCGGCGTCCTGGAAGGTCATCCCGAAGAACCGTCCGGCAACCCCGTCCCAGAATGGCGAGCCGCCGGCCTCGTCGATCACCCCGCGCAGTTCTGCAATGCAGCGGTCGGCAAAGCGCGCGCGGTGCGCGGCGATGAACAGGTAGCGGCTGCGTGCGATCAGCATGCCCAGCCCGCCGGCGCGTTCGCCCGGATGGAGGAACAGCCCGCCGACTTCGGACGCGCCCTCGAGGTCGGTCGACAAGTTGAGGATATCGGCGCGGAAAGTCCGTCCCAGTTCCTCGCTGTGCTGGGTCAGCGCGCCGATCCGGTACGAATAGAACGGCCATTTCAGCCCGACCGAGCTGAACACCTGGCAGGTCCCGCGCACTTCGCCGGTGGCGACGTTTTCGAGCACGAACACGAACAGATCGTCGCCCACTTGGTCCTCGGTGCGGGCAAAACCCTCGGCCGAGCGTTCGAGCTTGGCGGTCAACGCCTTGCGGTCAGGCGGCAGGTTGGTGAAGCCGCCGCCGGTGCGCTTGGCCATCTCATAGAGATGCTGAAGATCGCCGGGGGTGGCGGCGCGGATGATGTGAGTCACAGCGGTGCTCCCGTGGCGAGGCGGTGCAGGACCAATGCCGACAATTGGGCGCGGCTTGCCAGGCTGGGCACGATCAGGAATTCATCGGAAGAGTGGATCGCACCGCCGCGCACTCCCATGGTATCGACCACCGGCACCCCGCAGGCGGCGATGTTGTTGCCGTCGCAGACCCCGCCCGAGGCGATCCGCGAAATCGGCGAGCCGAGCAGCGCCGAGCATTCCTCGACGATCCCGAACAGCTTTTCGGCGCGCGCGTCCACGGCTTTGGGCGGGCGGCTGATCCCGCCGTGGCGGTGGATGGACACGCCGTGCTCGGCCTCGACCTTGGCGATCAGCTCGGCAAGGCCCGCTGCGAACGCTTCGGCCAGAACCAGTTCGCGCGGGCGGATGTTGAAGCGCAGCACCGCAAGGTCGGGCACGACATTGGTCGCGCCGCCGCCGTCGATCCTGGCCGGGTTGACCGACAGCCCTTCGCGTTCGAGCGCTTTGAGCCCCAGCGTCAGCGCTGCGGCGGCGACGATCGCGTTGCGCCCGTCCTGCGGATTGCGCCCGGCGTGGGCCGATTTGCCGGTGACCGTCAGCGACCAGTTGCCGCTGCCGGCGCGCGCGCCCGCCAAGGTGCCATCGGGCAGGGCCGAGGGTTCGTAAGTCAGTGCGGCCGCCTTGCCGCGCGCCAGCTCGGCGATCAGCGCGGCAGAGGACAGGCTGCCGGTCTCCTCGTCGGAATTGATCAGCACGTCATAGCCAACGCTGGCGGAGGCTGCGCTCGTTTCAAACGCGGTCAATGCAGCGATGATGACCGCGATCCCGCCCTTCATGTCGGCCACGCCGGGCCCGTTCAGCGTCTCGGCATCGAGCCATTGCTGCGCCTGGAAGGCGTGACCGGCGGGGAACACGGTGTCCATATGCCCGGTCAGCAGAAACCGCCGCTCGGCCTTGGGCCGGACCCGGACGACCAAGTGCTGACCATTTTCGAGATCACGCTCCTGCCCGGTTGCATCGACCGCAGTTATCGGCCCGGCGTCGGTCAGCGCCACGCCGCCCGGAAGCCCCGAAAAGGCCTCGGCGAGCATCCCCGCTTGCACTTTAAGGCCAGCCAAGTTGCCAGTGCCGGTGTTGACGCTCGACCAGGTCTGCACTTGTGCGAGCATTGGCGCGGGGTCGACTGCTGCGAGCAGCGCCGTCTCGTGGGGGGAAAGCTGTTTCATATGATACTTCCCTAGCCGAGCCGAATGGGTAGTCCAACCCCTGCACAGCAACCACTATGACCTCACTCCAACCTTCGTCATTGTGAGGAGCGTCGCGACGAAGCAATCCAGAGCGTCGCGCGCTGAATTCTGGATTGCTTCGCTGCGCTCGCAATGACGAGTTTTGCGAGCGATGCAGCACTCCGTTGCGCTCCCTTCGCACTTGCGGCATAGGCCGAGCGTTCCTCCCCGGACTCGTCGAATTAATCTGTGAGGTTTGAAATGCGTGATCGGGTCGAGAAGAGCGGGCTGCAAGTCGATGCGGCGCTGGCGGCATTCATCGCGGGCGAAGTGCTCGCGCCGCAGGGCAAGGACGCTGCGGCGTTCTGGGCCGGGTTCGCCGCGCTGCTTGAGCGGTTCGTGCCGGTCAATCGCGCGCTGCTGGCCAAGCGTGACGATCTGCAGGCGCAGATCGATGCCTGGCATGTCGAGCGCGCGGGTGAGCCGATCAATCAGGTCGAGTATCAGGTGTTCCTGACCAGCATCGGCTACCTCGTGCCCGCGCCCGCGCCGTTCACAATCGGCACCGCCAACGTCGATCCCGAAATTGCGACGCTGGCCGGGCCGCAGCTGGTGGTGCCAATGCTCAACGCGCGGTTCCTGCTCAACGCCGCCAACGCCCGCTGGGGCAGCCTCTACGATGCATTCTACGGCACCGATGCGCTCGATGCGGCGCCGGCGCAGCCGGGCGGTTACGATCAGGTGCGCGGCGCGGCGGTGATCGCAGCGGCGCGCGCGTTCCTCGATAGTGCAATTCCCGGCTGGGCAGCCGCGCTCAGCGGCGGGACCAGCGAGCACCTCGCGGCGCACCGCCCGGGCGCATACTTGTTCCGCCACAACGGCCTGCATATCGAAGTGCTGGTCGATCCCGACAGCCCGGTCGGCCGCACCGATCCGCTCGGGATCACGGACGTGGTGCTCGAAAGCGCGCTGACCACGATTTGCGACCTCGAGGATTCGATCGCCGCAGTCGATGCCGAAGACAAGCTGGCGGCCTATCGCAACTGGCTCGGCGTGATCCGCGGCGATCTGACCGAGAGCTTCGCCAAGGGCGGTCAGACGCTCACCCGCAGCCTCAATCCCGACCGGGTCTGGGGCGACCTGACCCTGCCCGGGCGCAGCCTGCTGTTCGTGCGCAATGTCGGCCACCTGATGACCAACCCGGCGATCCTGCTCGCCGATGGTTCGGCAATTCCCGAGGGCATCATGGATGCGGTGGTGACCAGCGCAATCGGCGCGCTTGGCCTCGCCGGGCTGGGCAGCCATGCCAACAGCCGCCCAAATGAGGGACGGGGGGGCAGCATCTACATCGTCAAACCCAAGATGCACGGGCCTGCGGAATGCGGCTTCACCAACGACTTGTTCGACGGCGTGGAAGACCTGCTCGGGCTGGCACGCCACACCGTCAAAGTGGGCGTGATGGATGAAGAACGCCGCACCTCGGCCAACCTCGCGGCCTGCATCCACGCAGTTCGGAATCGGATCGTGTTCATCAACACCGGCTTCCTCGACCGCACCGGCGACGAGCTGCACACCTCGATGCGCGCGGGCGCGATGCTGCGCAAAGGTGCGATGAAGGCCACCCCATGGATCGCCGCTTACGAAGCGCGCAATGTCCAGATCGGGCTCGCCTGCGGCCTCTCGGGCAAGGCCCAGATCGGCAAGGGGATGTGGGCCGCGCCCGATATGATGGCCGACATGATGGTCCAGAAGATCGGCCACCCCAAGGCCGGTGCCAACACCGCCTGGGTCCCGTCGCCCACCGCCGCGACGCTGCATGCGATGCATTACCATGCAGTCGATGTGTTCGCGGTCCAGCGCGAACTGGCCCAGCAAGCGACGCCGGGTCTCGACGACCTGCTGACCGTGCCGCTGGCGCGCGGGGTCAACTGGTCCGAAGCCGAAGTGCGCGAGGAGCTCGATAACAACGCGCAGGGGTTGCTCGGCTATGTGGTGCGCTGGATCGATGCCGGGGTGGGTTGTTCAAAGGTGCCCGACATCAATGACGTCGGGCTGATGGAAGACCGCGCGACGCTGCGGATTTCATCGCAACACATGGCCAACTGGCTGCTGCACGGGGTGTGCACGCAGGCGCAGGTGATGGACGCGCTGACCCGCATGGCAGCCAAGGTCGATGCGCAGAACGCGGGCGATCCGGGGTATGAGCCGCTGACGCCCGGCAGCATGGCGTTTCAGGCAGCCTGCGATCTGGTGTTCAACGGTGTCGAGCAGCCGAGCGGTTATACCGAGCCGCTGCTCCATGCGTGGCGGCGGAAGAAGAAGTCCCACGCAGCCTGAATGGAAAAGGGCAGCGACCAATGGCCGCTGCCCTTCCGTCTCGATACGACCCGAGAGCGATTAGATACCCAGCAGCGCGTTCAGCTTGATTGCAACGTCGGCCGAAATTGTCCGGTTCGTGCTGCTGGCCAAAGTCGTCAGCGCACTTGCGGCGGCTTGCTGGGCAGCTGCCAGGCTCGTCTGCTGCTGAGCCAGCAAGGTCTGGTCGGCGGCCAGTGTCGCCTGTGCCGCCGCCAAAGCAGCCTGAGCAGCCGTGACAGCAGCCGGATCGGGTGTCGTTGCGGTCTGAGCTGCGGTCAGCGCCGCTTGGGCAGCAGCTACAGCCTGGGTGTCGGTGGTGATCTTCGCCTGAGTCGCGTTGATCAGGTTGGTATAGGTCGCGATGTCGGCGTTTGCAGCAACCGTCACCGCTTTGTAGGTCGCCAGCGCGCCCACCACCGATTTGGGCGAAGCGTGATCGAGCGCATTCTGCGAAGCGTGAGCGGCATTCAGCTTGCCGAGCAGCGACGCGCCTTTGCCCAGCGAGGCATCACCAGCAGCGCGCGCCGCCTTGGCGTAATCGGCCGCCGCCGCCTTGCCAGCGAGTGACTTGGCCGATCCGGTTGCGCCCGCAGTCGTGACGTTCGCCTTGGCCGAGGCCGAGGCATCGGTACGGACCTTGGCATTGCCCGCGCCGGTTGCGGCACGGGTGGAAGCATTGGCGTTGATACCGGTGGTGACGCCGACCGGAATATGCGTCGTCGCAACCGGGGGCGGGCCCATCGGGATGTTGGCGGGCATACCGCGGGGAATGCCCGCAGGCGGTCCGACCGGGAGACCGGCTGGTGGCGCAGCAAGAGCGGCACCGGCGGTCAAGGCAAATGCCGAAGCGGCGGTCAAACTGGTTAGAAGGATTTTCATTTTCATCTACTCCTCGTTGGATTTCTGGTTACAATTCATGGCCTTTTAGGCCGATGCTTGCCCCCAAGCTGATCCCCGTTGAGATCATTGAAACAAAGTCAGCCGCACACCCGCGCCGACACGCGGGCTCGCTTCGTTCAGACCGGCGGTGGCGTATGCAGTCAAACCTAGACGTTGGCTGAACCGGTAAGTCAGATACGGTGAGACGACTGCCTGGCCCTGCAGGCCGGTTGCGACGGGCTCGCGGTACGAAACACTGGCGCCAAGATTGACCGCCGGATCGGGACGAATGTTAAGCCCGCCATAGGCCGTGATCCCGTTCTGCAGCTGGTACGCGGCCGGGCTGCCCAGCCACGAATAGCCGACCGAACCGAACAGCGTCACCTGCGGACCGACCGACTTGTACATCGCGACGTTGACGCCGTAATCGGTCTCGCCGGTGCCGATCGCGGTATCGGCGGTCGGCAGCTTCACGTTGCCGCCAAGCTCGATCATTGGCAGCGCGCCGCTCTCGTTGGTCAGGCGGTAGGCTGCGGCCATGCTGAGGTCGCCCACGCCTTGCCGCTCGGCCACCGCGGTGGGGTTGGTCGAGCCGACCACCACGCCGCCGACGATCTGCCCCGGACCGGTGATCCATACGTACGGCAACGAAGCTTGCAACCGCAGCCGGTCAAGCTGCAGCTTGGCCTCGACCGGGACGCTCTTGACCGTCGTGTCGACTGCCGCCCCGTATTTGCCGACCGAGTAGTCGAACCCGGTCGAAAGTTCGAAGCTGTTGAGGTCTTGCTGTGCCGCAGGGTCGTTGCTGGCGGCCTGGGCTCCGGCGGGCTGTTCGTTGGCGCTCGCGGCCATCGCGCTGGCGCTCAATGCAACCAGACCCAGTGCGGCAAATTTCAGAAATTTCATTGTTCAACCCTTGTGTTCTGTCAGCTTGATTGGTTCGCCCAAACTACTGAGTGCTGTCCCTGTCGCCGATACGGTGCACGGCGGCTAAACCGATCTGGTGAAGTGCTGTTTACCATTTTCCATGCGCTCACCACAACCCGGACCTCACTGGTCCGTCGGGTAGCGCACTAGAAACAAACGAGCGGGACTGCGAAAATAATCCAAATTAGTCCTGCAACAATAGACGTTAAAACGCATGAACTGCGCTGGCGTTCCTGAATTCATCGCAAGCACGATGCGCGAAGCCGCGGCTTCCCGTCATTAACCCGACGACGCAATCTCGCGCGCCACACCGATGAAATCCGCTACGCTGAGCGTTTCAGCGCGCCGCTGCGGATCGATCCCCAGCGCTTCCAGCGCCCCCAGCGCCCCGGGCAATCCCTTCAAGCTCTGCCGCAGCATCTTCCTGCGCTGGCCGAATGCCGCCTCGGTGACTCGCTCGAGCATCCGTGCCGAAACACCTTCCGGCATCGCATCGGGCACCACATGCACCACCGCGCTCATCACCTTGGGCGGCGGCGTAAAGGCGCTGCGGTGGACCTTCATCGCGAGCTTGGCGGTCGAGCGCCATTGCGCCAGCACTGCCAGCCGTCCGTAGGCCGATGATCCCGGCGCCGAGACAATCCGCTCGGCGACTTCCTGCTGGAACATCAGCGTCAGGCTCGACCATTGCGGTGGCCACGCCTCGCCGCCGAGCCAGCCGACGAACAGCGCGGTGCCGACGTTGTAAGGCAGGTTGGCGACCACGTGGTACGGGCCTGCGATGCCGTGCGGGACCTTGGTGGCATCGCCTTCGATCACGGTCAGCTGGCCGGGAAACGCCTCGACCAGTTCCGCCAGCGCAGGCAGACAGCGGCGGTCCATTTCGATCGCGGTGACGTGCGCTCCGGCGCGGAGCAAGGCGCGGGTCAGGCCGCCGGGGCCGGGGCCGATCTCGAGCACGTGCTGGCCGTCGAGCTGGCCCGGAATTTTCGCGATCCGCGCAAGTAGTTGTTCGTCGAACAGGAAGTTCTGCCCCAGCGCTTTGGTGGCGAGCAAGCCGTGCCGCGCAATGACTTCGCGCAAGGGGGGAAGGGACGGGTTCACCCGAAGAACCGAAGATGTTGCGCTTGCCGCAGGCACGTCTGAACCTCGTGACATACCGTCAAACGCACTGATCTGATGAACGAAGGGCTTCGCCGCGAGCATTAAATCTTCGGTTCTTCGGGTGAATCAAAACAATCACCCGAATCGCCGTGCGGCGCATTCGCCGGCCATCTTGATCGCCGCGATCATCGCGCCCGGATCGGCGGTCCCGGTCCCGGCGATGCCAAATGCGGTGCCGTGATCGGGGCTGGTGCGCACGATGGGCAAGCCCAGCGTGACGTTCACCCCGGCATCGAAATCGAGCGTTTTGAGCGGGATCAACGCCTGATCGTGGTACATGCACAGCGCCACGTCGTAGCTGCCGCGGGCGTGTGCGGTGAACAGCCCGTCGGCGCTGTGCGGCCCGGTGATTGCGATCCCTTCCGCGGCCAGCGCGGCAATAGCCGGGGCGACGATGCGGCTGTCTTCATCGCCCATCCGGCCTTGTTCGCCGGCGTGCGGGTTGAGCGCGGCGACTGCGATGCGCGGACCCGAAATCCCGAAATCGCGAGCCAATGCCATCGCCACAATCCGCGCCTTGCGTTCGATCAGCGCGGTGGTGATCAAGTCCGGCACATCGCGCAGCGCCACGTGGACGGTCAGCGGCACGGTGCGCAATTGCGGCCCGGCGAGCATCATCACTGCATCGCCCGGCGCGTACGAACACGCGGCGGCGACGAATTCGGTCTGCCCGGGAAAGTCGAAGCCAACCTCGGCCAGCAGGGCCTTGGCGATCGGCGCGGTGACCAGCGCCGCAGCTTCGCCCCGCTGGACCAGCTGCGTCGCCTCGGTCAGCGAGGCCAGCGCAAGTTCGGCCCCGGCGCGACCAGGCGAGCCGGGAGCATAGGCCCCGTCGGCCCCGGCCAGCACCGGCAAAGCATATTCGAAATGATCGAGCGCCTCGGCTGGGTGGAACAATTCGACGATCGGGACCGCCAAGCCGCGCTGCGCCGCCGCGGCGCGCAGCACATCGGCGCCGCCGGCCACGAAAAAGGGATGCAGCTCGGCCGCTTCACGCTGCGCCCAAGCGGCGACAATCAGTTCGGGACCGACCCCCGCCGGATCGCCGAGCGACAGGGCGAGGGGGGGCAGGTCGTCCAGCTGAGCGGCCTTAGTTGCCGTAATCGATCACCGCGTCGCGGCGCAGATCGCGCAAGTAGGTTTGCGAGCGCTTGTTGATCCGTTCGTCGAGAATCTGGTTCTCGACCTGATCGAAAGTCGGTGCGCCGCCCGCGGCAGGATCATCGCGGCCGCACAGCATCAGCACGCGCACGCCCTCGGTGATCGAGCCGAATGGCGGGGTGGTCTCACCCAGGCTCAGGCCCAGCACCATGGTCTGGAGCTGCGCGGGCAGCTCGCGCGCCTTGATCTGGTCATTGATCACAACCTCGGCGCCCAGGCCCTGGGCGATCGGATCAACTGTCGCGCAGCCGTGCGCACCCTTCATCGCCTCGGCGAATTGCTGCGCCTTTTGCGTGGCCTGCGCCTGGGTCGTGCCCGGCGCAAAGCTGATCGCGATCTGCTTGAGGCTGAGCACGGCGTCGCGCGGATCGGCGGTCAGCACCTTGCGCTTGTCGATCAGCAAGACGATCGAGAACCCGCCGCGCACTTCGATCGGGCCGACCAGCTGGCCGGCTTCGAGGCTGGTCACCGGGGTCTGCATCTCAGGCGGGAGCATCCCGAGCCGGACCCAGCCAAGATCGCCGCCGACCGGTGCGGTCGAAGCTTCGGAATACTGCCGGGCATAGGCAACGAAGCTGCCGCCGGCTTTGATCTGCTCGACAATCTTGAGCGCGTTCTGCGCCACTGCATCGTGGTTTTCGCTGTTGGCGTAGAGGAAGATTTCGCCGACGCGGTATTCGTCGGTGCCCTTGGCTTCTTCCTGGCGCTTGATCGTTTCGCGCACTTCATCGTCCGAGACGTTGACGAATGGATTGACGTTGCGCCGCAGCAGCCGCTGCCACGACAGTTCACCGCGGATCTGGCGCTTGAGCGAGGTGGCTGACGAACCGATCTTGACCAGGTAACCATCGAGCGCTTTGGGATCCTGGCCGAAGTTCTGCCGGGCGATCCGGGTATAGGTGGCGTCGACTTCATCGTCACCCACGACCATGTCCTGCGCCTTGGCTTCCTGGATCTGGAGGGTTTCGTCCATCAGGTTGCGCAGCACTTGCAGGCGCAGTCGTTCAAGCTCTTCGGGCGAAATCTTGCCGCCGCTCGCCGCAACGACCAGTGCCACGCGCTGATCAACGTCGGTGCCGGTAATCACCTCACCGTTGACAATCACCGTCGCGCTGCGGTGGTTGGCGTCAATCTTGCCGAAGATCTGCGGATTTTCGGGCAGCGCCAGGGTGCCGCCGGCGGGTGCCTCCTGCGCGGGAGCCACGCTGCCCAGTGACAGCGCGCCAAGCGCGAGGGGCAGGAGGGCCAGACGGGCCGTGAAACGCAAGCGAGAGCGGTTAGTCACTGGTCTATAATTCCCAATTTGCTGCGCGCAAAAACCGCGCCGAAGTTGCCGGGCCATTGCCGCGCTCAGGCTTAACCTTGGCTGAGCAAAGCGCCGATAGCGCGTTTGCGACACCCTGCCAACTTTCTGTACACGGGTATCACCGGAAGCCCAGATTCCTGACCGCGATGTGGATCTGGAAAGTGTTGCCGCGCCGCGCATCGCCGGTCGCGACATAGTCGCGCCGCCAGGTCAGATCGAACTCGAGGCAGTCATCCTGGTAAGCGACGCCCAGCCGGGTGCGGATCGGCTGGAAGCCGCTGTTGTTGAGTACCGGGTCGTCCGAATGCCCGGTCAGATCGAACACGCCCGAACCGAAGATCGACCAGTAGCGGGCAAACCCGACCCGGCCCGCCAGGCGCAGCTCCTCGCGGTCCTTGAGGTCTTCGATCCCGCCGCTGATATCGCGGTTGAGCCGCAAATAGCCGACTTCGAGGTAGGTCCGCTGGGTGCCCACTGCCGCGTCGAATTCGTTGCGGCGGATGGCAAAGTCATCCTTGTCGAGCCGGAAGCGGTGGGTGAATTTGACTACGTCGCGGAATCGCACTTCGGTGCGCCCGACGATATCCGAGGTGCGCGAGCTGAGCCCGGTGCCGTCGGGCAGCAGGGTCGGCAGGTTGGTCAGCCGGTACGATTGCCCGATCGTGGAATTGATCCGCCAGCCGGGCCGCTCGAACTGCCAGTCGATCCCGTAAGTAAAGCGCACCCCGTCTTCGATCCGGTCATATCCGGGGAAGCGGTTGAGCGCGAACAGGTTGGAATCCTCAAGATCGATCGCGCGGGCGTCTTCGTTGGGCACCGCCAGATTGCGCAGTGTCGGGCTGGCGACGATCTGGAAGCGCGGGGTCAGAACTTGCGTCCCGCCAAGGAAACTGCCGACGAGCGGCCACTTGACGTCGAGCGCCATGGTCGCGACCCCGCGGGTCTGCCAACCCGGGTTGCCGCGATAGCTGACCGTCGGCGACAGCGCGTTCTCGTCCGAATGATAGACATCGCCGCGGGCCAGCGCGGTCAGCGTGACTTCTTGGCCCAGCGGGGTGATCCGCCGCAGGTCCCACTGCGCGCTGGCAAAGGCGCGCTGGGTGTCCTGCCCGGCGGTGCGGGTGATCGCGAGGCTGTTGAACTGCAATTGGATCCGCCCGCCCAGCAGCGGATCGGTCAGGCGGCGGCGATAGTCGATCTCGGGGATCGCGAACGGCACTTGCCCCTGCGCATCG
Organism: Sphingomonadaceae bacterium; assembly: GCA_025359425.1. Taxonomy (GTDB): domain Bacteria; phylum Pseudomonadota; class Alphaproteobacteria; order Sphingomonadales; family Sphingomonadaceae; genus Novosphingobium. The sequence goes on along the minus strand of JANYGC010000020.1, from coordinate 12,369 downwards.
CCGACCCGCAGCGTCTGCGTCGCCCAGCCAGCGAGCGAGAAATACGAATCGGGATCGATCCGCTCGAGCGTGACGTTCGAGCGCAGCCGGTCGTCGCGGCTGATATCGTAGCGGCGCAGGAAGGTACGGTCAGACGCGATCCGGGTCGAGAAGGTCAGGCTCCAGTTGGGGCTGAACTGGAATTTGCCATTGGCGTAGAGATAACCGCGGAAGTCCGTCTGGTCTGGCGCAGTGCTTCCGCCGATCGGGATACGCGAGCTGCGCGTCGCATAGCCGGTGATCTGGTATGCGCCGGTGCTGAGCAGCTGCCGATATTGCGCCGAAACCATCGGCAGTGCTTTGGTGAAAATGTAACCGGTCACCGCCAGATCGCCGCCGTTCCCCATCCGTTGGTACCAGGTATCGGAAAACTGGACCCCGTTCGAAGCCGAGAGCTGGATATCGGGAATAAGCAAGCCCGAGATTGGGCGGCCATCGGTGGAGATCACGATCGTCGGGAGCGGGATCAGCCGGACCCCGAACAGTTCGATCTGCGAGCCGAAAAAGCGCACCTGCTTCTTGTCGGGATCGAACACCACGCGCTTGGCCGTGATCCGCCAGCTTGGCTGCTTGGGGCACCCGTCGCTGGTTTCGACGGCGCAGGCCGAATAGGCGGCATTGGCGAGCACCACCGTGCCGTCCTCACCGCGCGCCCCGCTTTGCGCCGCGAGCCGCCCGCCTTCGCGCAGCACGTAGAGCATGTTCTCCATCGCCCCGGCCTTGAACTCGTCGGTCAGCTCGAGCCGCTCGGTGAACAGCTGGTTGCCGTCCTCGTCGACGAAGCGGATGTTGCCCTGCGCGACGATTTCGCCGGAGGCGCGGTTCCAGGTCAGCTGATCGGCGCGAATCGACTGGTCGCCGCGGCGCAGGATGACGTTGCCGAACACGCTGACGGTGTTGTTGGCATCGTCATAATTGGCGCCACTGGCCTCGAAGGTGATCTGGCTGGAATTCGCCCCGGGCTGACCCTCGGGCTGAGGCTGCGGGGGCTCGGCTGCGGTGGTCGCTGCCGCGGCTGGAGGGTCGAGCGGCGGTTCGCGCATTTGCGCCACAGCCGGTGAGGCGAGCACGGCGAGCGCAAGCGCGACGCCGGATGCGGTCGGACGGAAAGCAGGCAAGGTCGTGTGCGGCGCAAAGCCGCGCGTGAAGGGGAGCATCACTTGCCTATCGCACCGCCCGCGCCTAACTGCAATCCACGCCATCACTGCTGCGCATCGCTTTGTCGCGGCTGGACCTTTTTCGCTCGGGAGAGATCATGAAAATCGAATTTGTTGCCGCTCCGCTTGCCGCTTCGACCAGCCCGGTTGCCTATCTTGTCGCCCAGGACAAGCTGCCTGGCTCGCTCGATCCGGTGGTGGTGCAAGGCGCCAAATCGAGCCGCTTCAGCGGCAAGACCGGGCAGCTTCACGAAAGCTTTGTCAGCCGCGATGGCGCGGTGGTGCGGATTGCGCTGACCGGCAGCGGTGAAGCGGGCGCCAAGGACCGCACCGCAGCGCTCGAACGCGCCGGCGCGGCAGTCACCGCCAAGTTCATCGCCTCGGGCGAAGCCACTGTGACCATCGACCTGAGCGATGCCGGGCTTTCGGCGCAGCAGGCCGCTGCGGTGGTGCTCGGCGCACGGCTGCGCGGCTGGCGCTATGACAAGTACCGGACCAAGCTCGCCGCCGACCAGCAGGCTTCGCTCACCACCGTCTGCATCGCCGGAGCGCCCGAGGGCACCGAGGCCGCTTGGGAGGTCGAAGCGGCGTTGGCCGACGGTATCGAACTGACCCGCGAACTGGTCACCGAACCGGCGAACATCATCTATCCTGAAAGCTTTGTCGAACGGGTCAAGCCGCGCGCCGAGGCAGTCGGCCTCAAGGTCCGCGTGCTCGACGATACCGAGATGGCCGGGCTGGGCATGGGCGCGCTGCTCGGCGTGGCGCAGGGCTCGCGCCGCCCGGCGCGGCTGTTGGTGCTCGAATGGAACGGCGGCAAAGCCGGCGCCAAACCCACCGCCTTCGTCGGCAAGGGTGTGACTTTCGATACCGGCGGGATCTCGATCAAGCCCGCAGCGGGCATGGAAGACATGAAGTGGGACATGGGCGGCGCGGGCGCGGTGGCGGGCGCAATGCTGGCGCTGGCCGGGCGCAAGGCCAAGGCCAATGTGGTCGGGATCTGCGGGCTGGTTGAAAACATGCCCGACGGCAATGCGCAGCGTCCCGGTGACGTGGTCACTTCGATGTCGGGTCAGACGATCGAAGTGATCAACACCGATGCCGAAGGACGGCTGGTGCTGTGCGATTGCATCACCTGGGTGCAGCAGGAATACCAGCCGATCGCGATCGTCGATCTCGCCACGCTGACCGGGGCAATCCTGATTTCGCTCGGGCATGAACAGGCCGGGATTTTCTCGAATGACGAAAAGCTGGCGGGCCTGCTGATCGCTGCGGGCGAAGCGTCGGGTGACAAGCTGTGGCGCATGCCGCTGGGCGCGGCTTACGACAAGCTGATCGACAGCCCCATCGCCGACATGAAAAACGTCGGCCCGCGCGAAGGCGGCTCGATCACCGCCGCGCAGTTCATCCAGCGTTTTGTTAACAAGGGCACGCCGTGGGCGCACCTCGACATCGCCGGAATGGCGTGGTCCGCCAAACCCGGCGCAACCTGGGAAAAGGGCGCGACCGGGTACGGCGTGCGGGTGCTCGACCGCTTCGTGCGGGATAACCTGGAAAGCTGAGCCGTGGCGCTGATGCGGCTCAAGGCGGACCTGCCGAGCAAGCTCTGCGCCGCCTGCGGACGTCCGTTCAGCTGGCGCAAGAAGTGGGCGCGCGATTGGGATCAGGTGCGCTATTGCTCGGACCGGTGCCGCAGCGCCAGACCCGAGGCCGCCAAGGGAGCGCCGTGAATGCGCGTTGACTTTTACCAGCTGAGCGAAAGTCCGGTCGAAGCGGCGTTGCCCGCGCTGGTGGCCAAGATGCGCGATGCCGGGGCCAAGGTGCTGGTGGTTTCCGCCGACGCAGCCCAGCTCGCCCGGATCGGTGAGGCGCTGTGGGCGCCCAAGGGCACTTTCCTGGCGCATGGTGCCGCGAATGGCCCGCACGCTGCCGCGCAGCCGATCCTGCTGTCGGGCAGCCTCGAGGCGGCCAATGGCGCGACCTTCCTCGCGCTCGCCGACGGGCTCTGGCGCAGCGGCGCGGAGGCGTTCGAGCGCGTGTTCCTGCTGTTCGACGGTTCGACCATCGACGATGCCCGGGCCACATGGCGCTCACTCGACGGGAACGATGAGATCGAGCGCAATTACTGGCGGCAGGAAGGCAAGGGCTGGGTCAAAGCGGCCTGACGCTTGCAGGCCCTGACTATCCCGGCTAGTGGCGCGCCACTTCTTCAAACCATAACGCTCGCAAGGAATCTGACATGGCGGTTACCCGCACCTTTTCGATCATCAAGCCCGATGCCACCCGCCGGAACCTGACCGGCGCGGTCACCAAGATGCTGGAAGAAGCGGGCCTGCGCGTCGTTGCCGCCAAGCGCATCCACATGACCCGCGAGCAGGCCGAGGGCTTTTACGCGGTCCACAGCGAACGCCCATTCTTTGGCGAACTGGTGGCATTCATGATCAGCGGTCCGGTGGTCGTCCAGGTGCTCGAAGGTGAAGACGCGATGCAGCGCAACCGCGACATCATGGGCGCGACCAACCCGGCCAATGCCGAACCCGGCACGATCCGCAAGGAACTGGCCGAATCGATCGAGGCCAACACCGTGCACGGTTCGGATTCGGACGAAAACGCGGCGATCGAGATCGCCTACTTCTTCAAGCCCGAAGAAATCGTCGGCTGAGCAATCGGCCGGGAATCGACAAGGGGCCGCTGGAGTGATCCGGCGGCCCTTTTCTTTTGCGCGGCGGCGTTGCATCGTGCGGATCGAGGAGAACGAAAATGCGCGGCATGGGTGCCACCGGCGAAGACGGCGAAGACTGTCCGTTCGCTTTCAACTTCGATGCGGCCACATTCAAGGCCGGGGACACGGTGAGTTACCGGGTCAGCACCATGGAAGACTGGCCGTTTGTCGGCACCTTGATCGAAGTGCACGCCGATCACGTGATCATCTCGCCCGGCCCGGCCGAACCCGATGCCCGCTACAAGGGCACGCGCGAAAGCCGTCCGCTGGTGGACGGCAGCGAGATCTGATTAGAAACTGTCGGCAGCGTCGATCAATCCAGTCAGCTTGCGCGGCGCGATGGCGCGCCAGCTGCGCGCCAGCCAATCACTCACCCCGTCCCAATCGACCGCGCCCAGATCGAGCCGGATGCCGATCCAGCTGTCGCCGAAATAGGCCGGACGGTAGTACCGCGCCGGGTCGCTTTCGATCAGCTGCGCTTGCTCGTCGGCACCCGATATCTTGACCAGCAGCGCGACCTTGCCGTCGCCGTGGTGGTCGTTCGAGACATAAGCGAATTTCTTGCCTTTGATGACCCCGAAGCAAGGCATGCCGTGGCTGGTGACTTCATCGGACTGCGGCAATGCCAGCGCGCGGGTACGGACCTCGGCAATCAGCAGATCGGGCGAAGACGCGGCGCTGACCAGTGTGGCGAGGCAGCGGCCATAAAGCTGATGCTCGGCCAGCAGCACCCGCGCGGCGAGCGTCTCAGCAGTGTCACCGGGCATGATCGCCACCGCAGTCTGGCCCAGCAGCGGACCGGCATCGAGCTCGGTGGTGACCAGGTGGACCGAACAGCCGCCGTGGCTGTCACCTGCTTCAAGCGCGCGCTCGTGCGTGTGGAGGCCGGGATACTTGGGCAGCAGCGAGGGGTGGATGTTGACCATCCGGCCCTGCCACCCGGCGACAAATTCATCGGTCAGGATCCGCATGTACCCAGCGAGCGCGACGTACTGCGCGCCGCTCGCCCGGATTGCCGCATCCATCGCCGCATCGTGCGCGGCGCGGTCCATGCCCTTGTGCGACAATGCGAAAGTCGGGACGCCTTCGGCCTGAGCCAGCGCAAGGCCCCCGGCAGCGGGAGCGTTCGACGCCACCAGCGCGATCTCGAACGGGCAGTCGCTCGCTCGGCTGGCATAGAGCAGCGCGGCCATATTGGTGCCGCTGCCCGAAATCAGCACGGCGACCTTGGCGCGCGCTGATGCGGCTTCAACCAAGGTGGCTGGCGTCCCAGGCTTCGCGCGAGCTCCACACCTCGGCCGCGCCGCTGACCGTGCAGCCGCGTGTGCCCGGTTCGACCTGGCCGATCATGTGGACCGTCTCGCCGGCCGCGGTCAGTTCTGCCGCAACGCCTGCGGCATCCTCGGGCGCGACCGCCAGCACCATCCCGATCCCGCAATTGAAAGTCCGGGCCATTTCGGCGGGCTCGATATTGCCCTGCGCCTGGAGGAACGCCATCAGCCGCGATTGTTCCCAGGCCCCGGCGTCGATCCGGGCATGGAGGCCCGCAGGCAGCACCCGCGGCACGTTTTCAAGGAGGCCGCCGCCGGTGATGTGCGCCAGCGCATGAATCCGCCCGCCGCGCACCGCCGGGAGCAGGCTTTTGACGTAAATCCGGGTTGGTTCGATCAGCCAGTCGATCAGCAAGCGGTCGGCATCGAACAGCGCGGGGCGGTCAAGCTTCCAGGCTTTATCTGCCGCGAGCCGGCGGACCAGCGAGTAGCCGTTCGAATGAACCCCCGAGCTCGCCAGCCCGAGCAGCACATCGCCCGCCGCCACACGGTCTCCGGTGAGTTGCTCGCCGCGTTCGACTGCGCCGACGCAGAAGCCGGCCAGATCATAGTCGCCCGGCGCGTACATCCCCGGCATCTCGGCCGTCTCGCCGCCGATCAGCGCGCAGCCGGCCAGCTTGCAGCCCTCGGCGATGCCCGCGATCACCCGCTGCGCCATCGCGCTATCAAGCTTCGCACTGGCAAAATAGTCGAGGAACAGCAGCGGTTCCGCGCCTTGCACGATCAGGTCGTTGACGCACATCGCAACCAGGTCGATCCCGATCGCGTCGTGGCGGTCATGGTCGATCGCCAGCTTGACCTTGGTTCCGACCCCGTCGTTGGCCGCGACCAGCAGCGGATCGGTATAGCCCGCCGCCTTCAAATCGAAGAACCCGCCGAACCCGCCCAGTTCCGGATCGGCACCGGGCCGCGCGGTCGCCCGGGCGAGCGGCGCGATCGCCTTGACCAGTGCATTACCGGCGGCGATCGAAACGCCAGCGGACTCGTAACTGTAGCTTTTTTCGGGCGGATTGTTTGCCATTGCGACGCGCCTAACGCTTTACGGCTTGGATTTCCATGCGCGTTTCGGCAAAAGGCACCCTGTTTTCCCCGATGACCAGCACCACCTCCCCCTTTATCGTCTCGAGCAGGCGCCCCGGACCTGCCGCCGCGCTGCTGGGCGTGGCTGTGCTGGCTGGCTTGGCCGCGCTGTTCACGCCCCAGCTCTGGGCGCAGATCGAAGGCGACCGCGGGGTTGTGCCGCTCGCCAGCACCTCGGACATCCAGGTCAACGGGATCGAGGTCAACACCACCGGCACCGACGGCCAGGAAGCCCGCGCCAAGGGCTGGGAACTGGCCGCGCGCGAGGGGTGGAAGAAGGCCAATGGCCCGGACATGGACGACGCGACGATCCAGTCGATGGCCTCGGCGATCGTGGTCGAGCGCGAACAGGTCGGTCCGCGCCGGTATATTGCGACGCTGAGCGTGGTGTTCGATCGCGCGCGCGCCGGGCAGTACCTTGGCGGGATTGCCGGGGGACAAAAGCATTCGGCGCCGATGCTGGTGATCCCGGTGCTCTATTCGGGCGGCACCGCGCAGGTGTTCGAGGTCAAAGGCTCGTGGCAGAAAGCCTGGGCCGAATACCGCGCCGGAACCAGCTCGATCGATTACGTCCGGCCGGTCGGCGCCGGCGGGGATTCGCTGCTGCTTACCGCCGGGCAGCCGGGCCGCCGCAGCCGGGCGTGGTGGCGCAATGTGCTTGACCAGTTCGGCGCGAGCGACGTGCTGACGCCCGAAGCGCGGCTTGAGCGGCAATGGCCCGGCGGCCCGGTGCGCGGCACCTTCACCGCGCGCTATGGCCCTGACAACACCTTCCTCGGCAGCTTCAGCCTGTCCTCGAACGATGAAGCAGGGGTCGCCAAGATGCTCGCCGAAGGCGTCGCGCGGCTCGATCAGCTGTACGGCACTGCGCTCGCCGACGGCCGGCTCAAGCCCGATACCTCGCTTAACGTGCGGCCGCAGCTCGATCCGGGCCTTGCCGCGCTGATCGCCGCTGGCCAGAAGCCGGTTGCCGTGGTCACCCCCGGCACCACGCCGAGCGACGGGGCCAGTCCCGTGCCCACCCCCACGCCGACCACCGTACCCGCTGCGACGCGCACCTTCACCGTCCAGTTCTCTTCGCCCGATGCCGGCGCGGTCGACGCGGCGCTGGGCGCGGTGCGCTCCGCCCCGGGGGTCAAGGGCGCCTCGACCACCAGCCTCGCGATGGGCGGCACCTCGGTGATGCGGGTGACGTATGACGGCGAGATCGGCAGCCTCGCCGATGCGCTGCGCGCGCGCGGTTACAAGGTTTCGGTTGGGGCGAACGCGCTCTCGATTAAACGCTGATGTCGCAGATCGCGCTTCCGCTGCAGGCGGGGCAGGGCCGCCCGCGCCATGTCTCGATCGGCAACGACAACCGCGCCGTGCTCGACGCGCTGCAAGTCGCACAAACCTGGCCATTCCGCACCGCCGTGCTGAGCGGCCCGCCGCGCTCGGGCAAGTCGCTGATCGCCGCATTGTTTGCGACCAGCGGCCCGGACCAAGGAGGGGGCGAAGCCATCGACGACGCCGACCGACTCGATGAAACCGAGCTGTTCCACCGCTGGAACCGCGCGCAGGAGAGCGGCACGCCCTTGCTGCTGGTGCGCGCCAGCGGTGAGGGCGACTGGGCGATCAAGCTGCCCGACCTCGCCTCGCGTATCGCTGCCGCTCAGCCGCTGGAAATCGGCACCCCGGATGACGAGCAACTGGCCCGCCTGATCGGCATTCATGCCCAGAGCCGCGCGCTCGCGCTCGGCCCCGATGCCGCCGAATACCTTGTGCCGCGCACCGAGCGTTCCCATCTTGCGGTCGAACGGCTGGTCGAGACGATCGATCGGCTGAGTCTCGAGCGCAAGCAGGCCCCAACTTTGGGGATTTGGCGCGAGGCTTTGGAGGCGTTGCACGGACCCGCCGAGCCGCGCTTGCTTTAGGTGCGGCTGCATGGAACAATGAGGGCAAGATGTTTGACGAATTGATCCGTTACCTGGACTCGATCGTGGCGCGCGATCCCAGCCCGCGTTCGCGCTGGGAAGTGCTGCTTTATCCCGGCGTGCTGGCGCTCGGCCTGCACCGCGTCGCGCACTGGCTGTTCGAGGCGCAGATGTTCTTCGTCGCCCGGCTGGTCAACACGATCAGCCGCTTTCTGACCGCGATCGATATCCATCCGGGAGCCAAAATCGGCCGCAACTTCTTCATCGACCACGGTTTTGTGGTGATCGGCGAAACCGCCGAAATCGGTGATAACGTCACCATGTACCAGGGCTCGACGCTGGGCGGGACCAACCCGACCAATGGTGATGGCGGCAAGCGCCATCCCACGATTGGCGACGATGTGATCGTCAGCCTGGGCGCAGCGATCCTCGGCCCGATCGAGGTCGGCCGCGGCGCACGGATCGGCGCCAACGCGGTGGTCAACAAAGACGTGCCCGAAGGCGCGACAATGGTCGGCATTCCGGCGCGGGCAACGCTGGTGCAGGTTACGCCCGAGACGCAACACTTCGTACCCTATGGCACGCCATGCTCGGAACGCTTCGATCCCGCCACGCAAAAGCTCGAACTGCTCCAGTGCGAGATGGAAACGATGCACAAGCGGCTGGTCCAGTTGCTTGAAGAACGCGACGCCAACGCCGCCAAACAAAGCGCGGCGAAGAAGCGGGGCGGGGTGAAGCGCGCTTGAGCGCTATCGTCACCCCCTTTCCCCATAGCGCAACCCGCGCGCTGCAAGTGGGGTTTGAACGCGACGAACTGCAGCGCATCCTCGATCTTTACGGCCGGATGGTCGCCGCCGGTTTCTGGCGCGATTATGCGATGGATTTCGCTGCTGACGCCGCCGCCTTCAGCGCCTTCCGCCGCACCGCCGAAAACCCGCAAGCCCGCATCGAAAAACGCCCCGCCCTGCGCGCCAAGCAAGGCATGTGGACGCTGTTCGGCGAAGGCGGCCAGGTGCTCAAGCGCGGGCACGAGCTGGCCGGGGTGCTGTTCCCGCTGGAGCGCCGGTTGATGAAGGTGGTGGTGGGGTAAGGCGCTACGATCGCCGCCCGCCCGAATGCTGAACGCGCGATCAGCAGACTATTCAGCCTCTGTGCAGGACGCTCGCCTAATTTGGCGCGAGCGACAATGCGAGAGGGCCTCCAGATGAAACCCACAACTATCCTTCCTTTGCTTGGACTGGCGGCATTTGCGCTGGTCCTGCCCACGGCTGCGTCAGCGCAGACCAGCTGGTCGGTGTCGATCGGCTCCGGCTACGGTCAGCCGTATTACGGCAACGGTAATGGCAATCAGTACCGCCAGCACGATGCCCAGCACGACGATCTTGAAGATCAGCACGACGACACGCACGACTATCTCGATGACGAGCATGCCCGGGCACACGATCAAGGAGTCTCGCGTCGGGGACATCGGCGGCTGCACGGAGATTTGCGCCAGGAACACCGCTATGAGCATGGCGAACTGAACCGCGAGCACAGCGGTGATCATCGCCGCAACGATCGGCGCCGCTACCGTAGCTATAACAACGACGGCTATTCCGGTTATTGACCGGTCGGCAAGCGACTCTGGGCGGGCAGTCGGCCAGAGTCGCTTGCGCTCTACCCCAGGTTGGAGAATTCGAAGTACGCGGGCGAATCGCGGTGACACTTTGTTTAAGCTCTAACCCGCGTTTGCGCCTCTGCTAGATTAGCGGCCAGTCGCACCGGCGGACGGAGACATGCAATAGCATGTCCCCAACACGGGCGCCCAAAGGGCACCAGTGGCCAGCCTCACGCAAACGTATCCCCCACGCTCGTCACCGTCTGCTGGGCATGGGTGATCCGCCCGATAATCCGCAGCAGCAACCACGCCGAGGTTGCCAGCAAGGCCGAGCCAAATGCCAGCGCGAGCATGTTGGCGCCGGGCGGGGTGAGGAAATCGAAGCGGGTGTAGCGGTCGAACAGGGTCATCGCGGTCAGCAAGGTGACCACCACGATGCCGATCACATAGCAGGTCCACCACGAATTGATCGCATCGACGCTTTGCTGGCCGAACCATTCCTCTTCGCCGTGGCTGCGGTTCCACAGCTCGCGCATCGCGGCTTTGGGCATGGCGAGATTGGCGACCGGGATCCATAAGGCGAGCACCGCCTGCACCGGGCCGTATTTCAGCCCGGTCAGCTGGTCGTCTTCGAGGTTGCGGTGTCCGCGCCAGAGCCAGAAGCTGAACGCGACCGCAGCGGGCATGAACGTCAACGCAAGGTAGATCGCGCCGACTGGTTCGAGAAATTCGTACAGTCCGTACCCGCTGCTAATTTCGCGCCACGCCAGATACAGCGCGCCCAGCGCGACCAGCCCGGACACCAGCAGAAACAGCCCGAGCAGCACTTGCGCCACCGCCGCACGCACCTTGAGCGACGCCACCCCGCGTTCGACCCGCATCCCGACCATCGATAAAAGCCCCCCGAAAGCATCGCCTTCGGGGGGGACTTTATGGCCAATCGGCAGTGGTGCAAGCCAGTGTCAGGCCAGCACCATCGCGCCTTGCGGCAACCGTGCCTGAACCTCGCCGGGCAGCCGCTGGACCAGCGCGGTGCGGATCGGGGTCCAGAAGGCCGAAAGCGCGAGCAGTGCCGAGCCGATCACCAGCCCGGTCAAAGCAATGTTGAGCTCGACCATGCCGAATTCGCGCAGCAGCCAGGTCAGCGCGAGCAGGACGTAGGCCAAGGCGGAAACCAGCAGCGCGCGGCGATCGACCGCCAGCGCGACCACGCCCATCATGACATAGATCGCCAGCACGCCCAGCGCCGAGGCCGCGCCGATGTTCTCGCCCTCGGTGATCCCGAGCCAGTGGAACAGCGGATGGGCGATCATCGGCGCGGCGAGCAGGTGGAGCCAGAACGCGACATCGCTGCGCCGGGTCTCGCGGTTCGGATCGCTCATGTCCCAGCGCATCGCGAAGGCGAAGACGGCGAGGCCGCAGACGAACACCAGCGGGAGCAGGATCGGTTCGGGCCTCTGGTTGGGCTGACCGTCCATGGCGATCGACAGGACCAGTGCAATCACGGTTGCGGCCACCGCTGCGGCGCCAGCGGCAACGGTAATCGGCACCATGAAGCGGCGCCAATGCAGCCACGCCGCGCCCGCCGCGAGCAGCCCGACGCCGGCCGCGATCACAGCCGCGGTCCGCTCCGCCAACTGCGGCTCGGTCTCGGCAAGATAGTTGATCGGCACCGCCGCGACCCCGCCGACAAAGGCCAGCAGCAGCACGATCGAGGGCAGTGCCATGCGGCGCTGGCGGGTGAAGAACTCGGCGAGGCCCCAGGCCGCGCCCGCGACCAGCACGCCCGCCACACCCGGCGCAATCGCGTGGCCGATCCCGGCGCAGGCGACCAGCAGCAGCACCGCCGCGATGGTCACGAAAATATCGTTGAACCCGGTAATCAGCCGGAAATGCTCTTCGTCGGCGACGGGCGCGGCGCGCATTCCCGCGGCATGGGCGCGGAACGCCTCCGCCGCCGCGTGGCTCAAGGCACCGGCGCTGACGGCCGCTTGCAGGTCTGCTTCGGAATACATGGGCATCCTCCCCTGGTGATCCGGGGAAGATGCCCTAACTGTATTACTGTGTCAATACAGCGGAACGATCAACCCAGTCCGCCGATCTTGGCGAGCGCGGCCATCACTGCGCCCGATTGCTCGCCGCCCGATTGCGGCACGGTTTCGCCGGTGCGGTCGATGATCGCCTCCCAGTTGGCGGCGATGCCTTCGGGGGTGCGTTCGTCCGCCGGGAGCGCGATGCCCGGGGTGAGGGTGACGTAGGCCGCGTGGTAGGCGCCCGCGCCCGCGCCGCAGATCATGTTGGTCGGGGCGTCCTCGCTGACGAGGAACAAGGCCATCGGCGCGACATTCTCGGGCGACAGCGCATGGAACAGCGCGTCGGGCATGCCCAGGTCCTCGGTCATCCGCGTCCCCGCCACCGGGGCCAGCGTGTTGACCCGGATGTTGTACTTCGCGCCTTCGAGGTGGAGCGTCTTGGTGAAGCCCGCCAGCCCCAGCTTGGCCGCGCCGTAATTGGCCTGGCCGAAGTTGCC
>JANYGC010000126.1 GCA_025359425.1 Sphingomonadaceae bacterium | reverse complement strand
ATGCGGATCACCTCGGGCGAAGAGTTGAAACACCGGAACGGGTTGGCTGACTTGCTCATTTCGCCGATTTATCAGCCTCCCGCCCGCCCGTCGAGATTGCCCTGACAGCACCCTGGGACTATGTGGCGGAGCGGGAGGGATTCGAACCCTCGATACGCTTTTGGCGTATACTCACTTTCCAGGCGAGCGCCTTCGACCACTCGGCCACCGCTCCGCATGCTCTGGAGTGCCGCGCCCTAGCCGGGCATGGCGTGATCCGCAAGCATTGGCGCTCGCTCGCTTCGTGCCTATCTGGGGAGGATGACCAGGACATTCGGGCTTCCCCCCTCCGCCGCCGAGATCGAGGCACTGGCGCTTGCTGCGTTGGCGCAGTTGCCGGTGCAGTTTGCGGAGCATCTGGGCGAAGTGGTGGTGCGGGTCGAGGACTTTGCCGACGACGCGACGCTGGCGGCGCTGGGGATTGCCGATCCGTTCGACCTTACCGGGCTGTATGAAGGCGTGCCGCTGGGCGAGAAGTCGATTTCGGCCAGCGGCGCGCTGCCCGACCGGATCCGGCTGTTCCGCGAACCGATCCTCGATGAATGGCTCGCGCGCGGCGACGAGACGCTCGAGCATCTGGTCGCGCACGTGCTGGTGCACGAGGTCGGGCATCATTTCGGGCTGAGCGACGATGACATGCACGCGCTGGAGGATTCGGCGCAATAGCGTCAAAGGTCACACAAAGGTCACACCCAAACGGTGTCGGCGTCGCGGCCCGCTTGCGCCCGATTGCAGGGGTTCACTGGGGTCAAAGAGCAGCAGACAAAGTTCGCCCGGCAGTGTGAGCAATCGGGCCGGTGTAGGAAAATCATTTCTTCATCGCACCGCCGTTCCCCCACCCCCAGCCCCTCCCCGCCGGGGAGGGGAGCGAGACTTGGCGAAGCGAAGCGGAGACTAGTCGAAGCGGGGTGGGCGTGCCACACTGCCGCCCATGCGCAAAACCCTGCTCCTCGCCGCCGCGCTGATCGCGCCTCTGTTCACCGCCCCCGCGCCGCTCGCCGCGCAGGCTTCGGCCGCGCAAGCGGCGGGGAAAACCAAGCCCTCGCCGCTCGCGCCCAGCGAGATTGTCGCCGCCGCTCCCAACGCCGACTGGACCCGGATCGCGCCAGCGGACCTGCTGGTGATGGAGCTCGCTTCCGATGCGAAAGGCAAACCCCGCCGGGTCGTAATCCAGCTTATGCCGCCGCCGTTCTCAGCTGGGTGGATCGGCAACATCCGCAAGCTCGCCGCCGCGCACTGGTGGGACGGGATGAGCATCAACCGGGTCCAGGACAATTACGTGGTCCAGTGGGGCGATCCCAATGCCGACGACAAGGCGAAGGCGAAGGTGCTGCCGACGGGTTTGGCGACGATGCCGGAGAGTGATTATCAAATTAACCCGATAGACGAGCTTGGGCGGACGGCAGCTTTGGCGTCCGCGACAACTGAAACTCGCAAGATGTGGAGCGCTTACAAAAAGCAATGTCACTTTTCAGCGGCGTCGAAACCACCGTACATTTGCAACATTTCTGGGGTCCGGTCGAAGCACGGTAAGCGCTCCTATGCGAGCGCTGAAGCATTCTCGAAAGGTTGGCCGATCGCCACCGACCATACCTATACTTGGCCCATCCACTGCTACGGCATGGTCGGCGTCGGGCGTGACCTCTCACCCAACACCGGCTCGGGCGCCGAGCTTTACGTGGTGATCGGCCATGCGCCGCGACACCTAGACCGCAACATTGCGCTGGTCGGGCGGGTGATCGAGGGGATCGAATTCCTCTCGAGCCTGCCGCGCGGGCATGGCGGGCTGGGGTTCTACGATCTCGAACAGGGCGACGAGCGGGTGCCGATCCAGTCGATCCATCCGGGGGTCGAAGTGTCCGGCCTGCCCGCTTACGAATACCTCTCCACCGAAAGCGCCAGCTTCGCAAACTACGCCGATGCCCGCGCCAACCGCCGCGATGCGTTCTTCATCCGGCCTGCAGGCGGCGCGGACATCTGCAATATCCCGGTCCCGGTGCGGCGGGTTAAGTGAGATTTGCTCGCGCAGAGGCCGCAGAGAACGCAGAGCTACCGCACTTTCCGCCTCAGACCGATCGTGACCAAACCGCAGTGACGAACCCAGCGCCTTGGTTTGCGGACGGCTGCGCCGCTCATGCTGTTTCTCTGCGTTCTCTGCGGCCTCTGCGCGAGCAATCTCTTTGACCGAACAAATCACCCACACCGGCCCGCTGTGGCGCTGGACTTCGCCTGCGGCCCCGGCGGCGTGGCATTTCGTGACGATTGATGGCGCGGCCGGTGAGGCGCTGTCGGGCACCGCGATCATGCGGCGGCTGGAAGGCAATTCGCGCGGGTTCGGATCACTCAAGGTTACGGCGAAGATTGGCGAAAGCACCTTCAAGACTTCGGTCTTTCCCAGCAAGGAAACGGGCTGGCTGCTGCCGGTCAAGGCCAGCGTGCGCAAGGCCGAAGGGCTGAGCGAGGGCGATGCGGTGACGGTGGTGCTCGAGGTTTGAGTAATACGATCCTCTCCATTTTGCGGAGCCAAATGGGGAGGTGTCGCGCCGCAGGCGTGACGGAGGGGTATCTGGGCCAGCGCCGATACCCCTCCGTCTGGCCCTGAAGGGCCATCCACCTCCCCATTTGCGCTTCGCGAAAATGGAGAGGATTTTCAGGCCTGCATCAATTCGATCCGGTTGCCGAACGGATCGCTGACGAAACAGCGCGCGCGGCCGTCGGCGGGATCATCTTTGACAACTGCAACTCCCGCTGCGGCTAAGGCGGCGATCATCGCGGGCAGATCATCGACCAGCAGCGCCGGGTGAGCCTTTTGCGCAGCACGGAAAGCGGCCTCCACCCCCAGATGGATCTTCACCCCCGGCCCCTCAAACCAGCACCCACCGCGCGCCGCCAGCTTGGGCGGCTTGGTCCGTTCGGGCAGGCCGAGCATCCCGGTGTAAAAGGCCCGCGCAGCATCCTCCCCGCCCGCTGGCATGGCCAGCTGGACGTGCTCAATGCCCGTTACCCTCGCCATCAGATGCGCTCCGCCTCGGCCACTGCATCGCTGGCGCGCAAGGCCGAGACGATCCGCGTCAGGTGCGCGAGGTTCGAAACCTCGAGGTCGATCTCGTAAGTCCCGAACAGCTCGTCGCGGTTGGTGCTTTCGAGATGGATGATGTTGGCGCGGTTGCCGGCGAAAATGCCGGTTGCCTCGGCGAGCGTGCCGGGGCGGTTGTAGAGCACCAGCTGGAGCCGCCCGATCGCGCCGGTGGTCCGCTCGCCCCAGCTCAGGTCGAGCCAGTCGGCATCAACCCCGCTGGCGAGCTTGAGGCAATCGATCGAGTGGACCTCGACCCCGGTGCCGGGCAGGCGCAGCCCGACAATCCGGTCGCCGGGGACCGGGTGGCAGCACTGGCCAAGGTGGAAGGCCATGCCCGCGGTGAGCCCGCGGATCGAGATTGCGCGGTCCTGCTTGGCCCAGTTGTCGGGCTCGGCCAGATCGGCGGTGCTGCCCGGAACGAGCGCTTCCATCACCGCGCGGTCGGCAACCTTGGCGGTGCCGATCGCCGCCATCAGCTCTTCCTCACCCGCAAAGCCGAGCCGCTTGACCGCGTCCTTGACCGCCTTCTTGCCGATCTTCGAGGGTAGCCGCTCGGCGATCTGGTCGAACAGCTTGCGGCCGATCGCGGCGACTTCCTCGCGTTCTTTGGCCCGCACTGCGCGGCGGATCGCGGCGCGCGCCTTGCCGGTGACCACGAAACCCAGCCAGGCGAGTTGCGGGCTGGCGTTGCGGCTCTTGATCAGTTCGACCACGTCGCCGTTGTTGAGCACGGTGCGCAGCGGCATGTGGCGTCCGTTGATCTTGGCACCGAGCGCGAAGCTGCCAAGGTCCGAGTGGACCGCATAGGCAAAATCGACCGGAGTCGAGCCCTTGGGCAGCTGCAGCAACTGGCCCTTGGGGGTGAAGGCGAAGATCCGGTCCTGGTAAATCGCCAGCTTGGTATGCTCGAGCAGTTCCTCGGCATCGTGGCTCTCATCGACAATCTCGATCAGGTCGCGCAGCCAGCCGACCTGCCCGTCGGGCGTCGCCCCGCCCTGCTTGTAGGCCCAGTGCGCGGCGAGCCCGAATTCGTTGGTGCGGTGCATTTCCTGGGTGCGGATCTGCACCTCCATCCGCATCGAATTCTCGAAGATCAGCGCGGTGTGAAGCGAACGGTAGCCGTTCGATTTGGGGGTCGAGATGTAGTCCTTGAACCGCCCCGGGATCATCTGCCAGGTCGAATGGAGGATGCCCAGGGCCTGATAGCAATCGGTGACATTGTCGGTCAGCACCCGAAACGCCATGATGTCGGTGATCTGTTCGAAGCTGACGTGGCGCTCGGCCATCTTCTTCCAGATCATGTAGGGATGCTTCTCGCGCCCCGAAACCTCGACCTTGAGACCGGCCTCGGCCAGCGCCTGCTTGATCGACAGCGCGATGGCATCGACCTGCCCGTGATCCTGGCTGCGGATCTGTGCGAGGCGTCCGGTGATGATCCCGTAAGCCTCGGGTTCGAGCTGTTCGAAGGCGAGCAGCTGCATTTCGCGCATGTATTCGTACATCCCCACGCGCTCGGCCAAAGGCGCGTAGATATCCATCGTCTCGCGGCTGATCCGGCGGCGCTTATCCTCGCTGCGGATGTAATGGAGCGTGCGCATGTTGTGCAGCCGGTCCGCCAGCTTGACCAGCAGCACGCGGATATCGTCGCTCATCGCGAGGAAGAACTTGCGCAGGTTTTCCGCCGCGCGCTCGGTCTCGCCCATCGCCTCGATCTTGCTGAGCTTGGTCACCCCGTCGACCAGCCGGGCAACCTCGGGGCCGAACAGCTTTTCCACCTCCTCGACCGTGGCGAGCGTGTCCTCGATCGTATCGTGGAGCAGCGCGGTGATGATGGTTTCCTGATCGAGCTTGAGCTCGGTCATCAGCCCGGCGACTTCGACCGGATGGCTGAAATAGGGGTCGCCCGAGGCACGCTTTTGGGTGCCGTGTTTCTGTACGGTGTAAACGTAAGCGCGGTTGAGCATCGCCTCGTCCGCATCCGGATCATAGGCAAGCACGCGTTCGACAAGTTCATACTGGCGCAGCATCAGGGGCGCAGTGTGGCGGGTGAGAGGGGCAAAGGGCAAGCGCGAAGGGCAAGAGAGCTCAAAATTGCGCTTCCGCTCAAATTTGCCTGCGATCTTAAACCTGTGCTAATTGATTGGTGGGCCGCTGGAGTAGAGGTTGGAAACTCTGCCCCAGCGGGTCCGGCCATTGTCGGCCTAGGCCGACGAGCGCCCCCTTTTGGAAGGGGGGCAATTCAAGTGGTCGTCAAAGCCATAGCCTTTACCACACTCGCGATTTTTTCCGCCTCTGCGGCGGTCAAATCGAACGGAAGGCCATGAATCCTCACGACTAAATCTGCTCGGAGGGGAATAGGAAATACGTTGGCCGTTGGAGCGGCCTGATGATCTGAACGACGTGAAGCAGGATCTTCAGTGACCCTCTCCCGCTTCTTGACGGTTGAGGTTTCTGCCCCCTTTGAACCGCCATTACCTTGCTTCTTCTGGGACGATGCCAACTTGAACCCGGCTGGATTGCTGTTGTACGTTTGGAAATCAGAAATCGCAGACACGACGCGGCTCTTATAAACCGCCAAACTGCCTGGGGTGTATCCTTTCCCTTCAAGATTGATGAACCGGGTCATCGCCGAGTCAACGTCGATCTGGGTTACGTCCGCCTGCTCTTCCGGGTCCAAAACCCCAAGGACCTTGCTCACTGCAGCTTTCCGACCCGCGACAGTATTCCTCGGCATCAAGCCCTTTGAGGCGAGATAGTCCAAAAATCCAATAAGCGATTGCAACGAATGATCGGCCATAACGCCCTCCATGAAGCGCATATGGTCTGCCCGGATGACTATGTCAAGTGTTTAGACAAAGTCATCTAAACATCTGTGTTTAACTCCACACCGCCTCGGGCGGCAGGCTCATCAGGATCGCGTCGATATTGCCGCCGGTCTTGAGCCCGAACAGCGTCCCCCGGTCGTAGACCAGGTTGAACTCGGCGTAGCGCCCCCG
This sequence comes from Sphingomonadaceae bacterium, assembly GCA_025359425.1. Taxonomy (GTDB): domain Bacteria; phylum Pseudomonadota; class Alphaproteobacteria; order Sphingomonadales; family Sphingomonadaceae; genus Novosphingobium. The sequence continues at coordinate 10,512 of JANYGC010000126.1, read as the reverse complement.
CCATTCGAGCTGGATCTGCTTGTCGGCGGGGGTGAACGCCGCGCCCATCCGGCGGCGGACCAGCTGCGGATAGATTTCGAGGAAGGCCTCGCCAACATCGCGGGTGAAGGCGAAGTTGCGCTCGAACGCCCTGTCATCGGCGCATTCCAGATGATCGTAGAAAATTCCGCCGACGCCGCGGTGGACCTGGCGGTGCGGGATGTAGAAATAGTCGTCGGCCCAGGCTTTGAAGCGCGGATAGTACGCCGGATCGTGCGCGTCGCAGGCCGCTTGAAAGCACGCGTGGAAGTCTGCGGTGTCCTGCGCACAAGGCAGTGGCGGGTTGAGATCGGCGCCGCCGCCGAACCACGCTTTGCTGGTCACCAGGAACCGTGTGTTCATGTGCACCGCCGGGACGTGCGGGTTGGCCATGTGCGCGACCAGGCTGATGCCGGTTGCGGTGAAGCCGGGATCGGCCTCGCTCGCGCCGTTGATGTTCGCGGCAAATTCGGGGGCGAACTGGCCGTGCACGGTCGAGACGTTGACCCCGACTTTCTCGAACACCCGCCCCTTCATCACCGCGCGGGTGCCGCCGCCGGGATCGGCGTTGCCCGCTTCCTCGCGGTCCCAGCGGGTATACTCGAATTTTGCCGGGCTGCCCGCTGCGGCCTCGATCGCCTCGAACGCGGCACAGATGCGGGTGCGCAGGCTTTCGAACCAGATGCGGGCTTGCTCGGTGTGCGGGGTCCAGTCGGTCATTTTCGGGCCTTGCCAAGCGAATCAGCGTGCTGCAAGGAAAAGCCATGGTTCCCTTTTCGTTCGCAGGTGAAGAACTGGCGCTGGTCGCGGGCCGGGCGCTGTATTGGCCGCGCGAGCAGGCCCTGCTGGTCGCCGACCTGCACCTTGAGAAGTCGAGCTTTTATGCGCGCTTCGGGCAGATGCTCCCGCCGTATGACAGCCGCGAGACGCTTGAGCGGGTCGCCGCTGCGATTGGCGCTACGGGCGCGCGGCGGGTGTTCTGCCTCGGCGACAATTTCCACGACAAGGCCGGCGCAATGCGGCTCGAGCCGCACGCAGCGGGGATGCTCGACGCGCTGACCCGCGCGACCGACTGGGTGTGGATTGCGGGCAACCACGATCTCGGCGCGGTGCCGAGCGGGACCAGCGTCGAAGAGCTCGATCTCGGCGCGCTGGTCTTGCGGCATGAGACCAAGCCGGGCGAGGTGCGCGCGGAATTGTCGGGCCACTACCACCCCAAGCTGCGCGTTCGCGCCCGCGGCCGCTCGATCAGCCGGCCGTGCGCGGTACGCAGCGAGCGCAAGCTGATCCTGCCGGCGTTCGGCGCGCTGACCGGGGGGCTCGATGCGGGCGACCCGGCGATCATGAAAGCGATGCAGCCCGCCCGCGCGGTCGATGCGCTGATCGGGATGCAGGGCAAGCTCTTGCAGTTCCCGCTGTGGCGTGCGGCGGCTTAGGTTTTTGGTTTCACCCGAAGCACCGAAGCGGTCGTTCCTGGCCGCAGGCCTCAATCATTTTCTGCCAAGTGTGTGCATGGTTTGAAATCCGGCTGGGCCGAACGAGCTGCCCGCTTCGATGCTTCGGGTGAAATCCAGAAACCGCGACCGGCACCGCACAAATCCATCCTTCCCCAAAGCGCCGAATCCCTCTAAGGGGCGCGCTGGTATTCGCAGCTTCAGGAGACACTACTATAGCACCCCCACCTCGGCGCATGATGTCGCCTCCCGTGAAAAGCGGGCCGCGCCACAACGCAATGATCACGTCCGACAAAGTCCGCGTCATTGACGAAGCCGGTGAGAACATCGGCGTGATGTACACCAAAGAGGCGATCGAGCAGGCCAACAGCGTCGGTCTCGATCTGGTCGAAGTCTCGCCCAACGCCGATCCGCCGGTGTGCAAGTTCCTCGATGTCGGCAAGTTCCGCTACGAGGCCCAGAAAAAGGCCAACCTCGCGCGCAAGTCGCAAAAGACGCAGGAGATCAAAGAGATCAAGATGCGTCCGAATATCGACGACCACGACTATGACGTGAAGATGCGCGCGATTCACAAATTCATCGGTGAGGGTGACAAGGTCAAGGTCACGCTGCGCTTCCGCGGGCGCGAACTGTCGCACCAGCAGCTGGGCATGAACCTGCTCAAGCGGGTCCAGGACGATACCACCGAAGACGCCAAGATCGAGGCCTATCCGCGCATGGAAGGCCGCCAGATGCTGATGGTGCTCTCGCCGAAGTAAACCGCGCGGGTTTCCCCGCGCGGCCGGCCGGTCAGGCCGATGCGGGGACTTCGCGCTTCATCAGCACCGCCAGAACCAGCGCTGCGATCAGCAGGGCCGGAACGTCGCCGAGCAGGTGCCCCTGGTGCATCGGGTTGCGGACCGATTCGTAAGCCATCACCAGCGCGTGGACTACGCTCGACCAGACCGTGAACCAGATCAGCGAGGCATTGGCGGCGGGGTTGCTTGCAGCGCGGATCAGGAACACGCCCAGGGTAAGATAGACCCCGACGATCATCAGGAAATAGTCGTTGTCGGCCGGGCTACCCTCGTGCCACGCCCAGCCCGACGGCCAGACGAGCGCCATGACATAGACGAGACAGAACACGGCGCCGAACGCGCGCAATGCAAGCGGCAGCAATTTGGTCGTGGCAGGCATTCTCTTTCCCCTCACAATAAATGTGCTTGCGGCCCTCGCCTTGGCTAGCATGTGGTTCGGCCCCCGTCTCCTGCGGCGGGTTCAACAATCCCCCGGAACCATCGCCCACTTCGCGCGCTGTAAGTAAAACAGTCCGCGAAGGAGAAAGACGATGCGTTCCGGAGTGCTCTGGCTGATCGGGGTGCCGATCCCGCTGATCTTGCTGCTGGCTTATTGCACCGGGCAACTTTGAACGCCGTCTAGGGGTAGCGTGGGCAGGCCAAACCGGTTACGGCTGAAACCATGTCCGACACCGCACCCCCCACTCCGCCGCGCAAGCCCAAGGCTGCGCTCACCGCAATCGGCAATCGCCAGCTTTCGCCTGCCACCATGATGATGGGCCACGGCTACGATCCGGTGCTGTCCGAAGGCAGCCTCAAGGCACCGATCTTTCTGACCAGCACGTTTGCGTTCGCCAATGCGGCCGAGGGCAAGCGGTTCTTCGAGGGGATCACCGGCAAGCGCCCTGGCGGTACCGATGGCCTGGTTTATTCGCGCTTCAACGGGCCCAACCAGCAGATCCTTGAAGGCCGGCTATCGTTGTGGGACGGGGCCGAGGAAAGCCTCGTGTTCTCGAGCGGGATGACCGCAATCTGCGTGCTGTTCCTGACCTTCTGCTCGCAGGGCGACGTGATCGTCCATTCGGGGCCACTCTATGCCGCGAGCGAGGGCTTCGTCGCCAAGACGCTGAGCCGGTTCGGGGTGACCTACCTCGATTTCCCGGCCGGCGCGACGCGGGAAGAAATCGAGCAGGTGCTGATCAGCGCCAAGGCGCAAGCCGCCAGCCAGGGCGGCAAGGTCGCGATGGTCTATCTCGAAAGCCCGGCCAATCCGACCAACGCGCTGGTCGATGTCGCAGCGGTCAAGGCCGCGCGCGATGCGGTGTTGGGCGCCGATTGCCCGATCGCGATCGACAACACCTTCCTCGGGCCGTTGTGGCAGCAGCCGCTCAAGCACGGCGCCGACATCGTGGTCTATTCGCTGACCAAATATGTCGGCGGGCATTCGGACCTCGTCGCCGGGAGCATCGGCGGGGCCAAGCGCTGGATCGATCCGGTGCGGATGCTGCGCAACACGATGGGCGGGATCCTCGATCCGCACACCGCATGGATGCTGATGCGCAGCCTCGAGACGGTCGAACTCAGGATGAGCCGCGCGGGCGAGAATGCCGCCAAGGTCTGTGCGTACCTGAAGGGCCATCCCAAAGTCGAAGCGCTGGGCTATCTCGGTGACATTTCCGATCCGCGCCAGCAGGACATCTTCGATCGCCATTGCAGCGGTGCGGGCAGCACTTTCTCGCTCTACATCAAGGGCGGCGAGGCTGAGGCCTTCCGGTTCCTCGACAGCCTGAAGATCGCCAAGCTCGCGGTCAGCCTCGGCGGCACCGAGACACTCGCCAGCCTGCCCGCGGCGATGACCCACCTGTCGGTCCCCGACGCGCGCAAGGCGCAGCTCGGGATCACCGACAACCTGGTGCGGGTCAGCATCGGGATCGAGGATGCCGATGACCTGATCGCCGATTTCGAACAGGCGCTCGCCGCAGTCTGAAGCGCACGCCGTCGCTGCAATCGGTCGTATTTCGCCAATACTGCGCTGCGCATTCGCCCTAGCTTTCCCCCCTCTGGACGAGGGGAAGCACGATGCGCAGGACCGACAAGACCGGTAAGCTCAAACTTCATGCGATTGCCGGCACCTATGTGGTGATGCTGGGGTTCGACATGGCTGCGGCCGACTGCGCCGGGCTGCTCGGCTTTTCGGTCCACCGCACGTCGCACGACGAGGACGAGGCGGCGTTTATCACCGGCATGAAATGCTTTGCGGCGACCGATCCCGGGTTTGCGGCGGGGGCGCACTATTCGACCGACCAGCACCCGGTGCAAAGCTTTCAGTGGGCGGACTATTCGGCCAAGCCGGGTCACCGTTACACTTACCGGGTGACCGCGCGCAAAGGCACGCCCGCCGCGCTGACCGAATTTGCCAAAGCCCAGGTGACCTTGACCACCGAAAAGGAGAGCGGGCGCAAACACGACGTCCACTTCAACCGCGGCATCTCCGCGAGCCAGGAATATTCGCGCCGGTTCGGCGAGCGTTCGCCCGACGCGGTTGGCGATCCCGATGATTTCAACGGCAACCCGGCTTATGCCTGGCTCAGCCGCGGGCTTTACGAAGCGCTGCAAGAGCATGTCCGCAGCATCCCGGCGGGCGACGCCTTGCGCGTGGCGGCCTATGAATTCGCCTTCGCCCCGGTGCTGCTGCTGTTCAAGGAAGCGCTGTCGCGCGGGGTCGATGTGCAGATCGTCTATGACGGCCGCGAAGACGAATACGGCAATCCGGGCAAGAAAAACCGTCTGGCGGTGCAACAAGCCGGGCTGGCGGCAGTGTCGCGGGAGCGGACCAGGCCCAAGTCGACCATTTCGCACAACAAGTTCATCGTCCACCTGCACGGCGGCAAGGCCCGGTCGGTCTGGACCGGCGGCACCAATTTCTCGCGCAGCGGAATTTTCGGGCATTCCAACGTCGCGCACGTGCTGCGCGACAAGGCGGTGGCGGGCAAGTTTCTCGATTACTGGACCAGCCTGTGGAGCGATCCGGCCGCCCCCGCGCTCAAACCAGCAATCGAGCAGATTTCGCCGCTGCCGCCGCTGCCGTTGCCGGCGGGCAACAGCCTGTTCTTCAGCCCGCGCAGCAGCCCGGCAGCGCTCGACTGGATGGCCGCCCTCGCCATGTCGGCGCAGAGCGGCCTGTTCATGACCTTTGCGTTTGGAATGAACGACAAGTTCAAGGACGTTTACCGCACCTCGGCGGCGAAACTGCGTTTCGCGCTGATGGAGGCCAAGACCCGCCCGATGAAGAAGACCGATCCCAAACGGGCGGCCGAAGAGGAAGCGATCCAGGCGCTGCGCAACATGCCCGAGAATGTCTTCGCGGTCGGCTCGTTCATCGCCATCAACGCGGTCGACGGCTGGCTCAAGGAACGCCTGTCCGGGCTCAGCACCAATGTCCAATACATCCATAACAAGTTCATGCTGGTCGATCCGCTCGGCCCCGATCCGATCGTGCTGTGCGGTTCGGCCAATTTCAGCCTGGCCTCGGTTGTGGGCAACGATGAGAACATGGTCGCGGTGCGCGGCAACACCCGCGTCGCCGATATCTATCTGGGCGAATACATGCGGCTCTGGAGCCACCACGCGTTCCGCGAATCGCTTGCCTGGCGTGAACCGGGCGACAAGCCGAAATTCCTGAGCATCGAGGATTGGTGGCAAGATTCGTTCGGAGCGACCGAGCGGTCGGCCCGGCGCAGCTATTTCGCGCCCTAGCACCTGTCTCGCAGGCCCCTTCCCCTGCGCTCCATGCGCGGCTAGGGGCAGGGGCCATGAGCGACAATCCGCATGACAAGCTTAACTCCGACGCGGACACCCCCGGCCCCTCGCGGCTGGTGGAAATGCTGCAGGGACCGTGGGCCGGCTGGCATCACTGGGAACCGGTCGACGATTTCGAGGAGCACGCCGGGCCGTTTTATTGCCGGGCCGACGACGGGCAGGTGCTGTGCGGGTTCATTCCCGAGGCCAAGAACCGCAACGGCGGGGGGAGCATCCATGGCGGCTCGTTGATGACCTTTGCCGACTATGCATTGTTCATGATCGCCGGCGGGATGGAGGCATCGGTGCACGGGGTGACCGTGACGATGAATTGCGAATTTGTCGGGGCGGCCAAATCGGGCTGCTTGCTGACCGCCCGCGGTGAAGTGGTCCGGGCAGGGTTTTCGATGGTGTTCGTGCGCGGCCTGATTACCGACGAGGACCGCCCGGTGATGATGTTTTCCGGCACCATCAAGAAAGTGCGCGTGCCGGTTGGCCTCGCCTAGCCTCTAACCCTTCCACTCGCGCCGTTCTTCGCTGGCGCGGAGCACCTCGTAAGCCAATTGCAGCGCGCGGAACGCCTTCGCCGCGTCCTCGTCTCCCGGGCGCAGATCGGGGTGGACTTCCTTGGCCTTTGACCGCCAGGCCTTCTTGACCTCGTCGAACTCGGCGTCAGGACCCAGCCCGAGCAGGTCGAGCGCGCGCAATTCGTCGCGGCTGCGGGTGCCGTCGCCCGACATGGCCCAGCCGTAGTGCGCGCTTTCGTGATAGCCTTCGTGCGTCTGGCGTTCGGCCGCCTCGCGCTCGGCGATTTCTTCAGCGTCGAGCCCGGCGAAATAATCCCAGCCCTGGTTGTATTCGGCGGCGTGGCGCTGGCAAAACATCCAGCGGTCGGGGTTGTTGGGGCTTTTCGGCGCGGGGCAAGTGCCGGCCTCGGTGCAGCCGTGGCGATCGCACAGCCGCACCTGCGTCGCCTCACGGCTACCGCCGTAACCGCCCCAGCGGGGAAAGCCCCAGCTATCAGATCTGCGTGCTCCGACCATCGCTCCGGGCGCTACCCGCTTGGCCCCCCGCTGCGCAAGCGCAATGCGAACAGGCCCATTAGGTCAGGGTGCATTAACGATCCTTGCGCTAGGGCGCGGGCTTGCCCATATCGCAGCGCAGCATCATGAGGATTTTCGATGAGCAAGCAACTCGCACTGGCGATCAGTTTTTCCGTGCTGGCCACGGTTGCCCTGACCGTGCTCGGGGTCGATCCGGCGATGCACCGGGCGGGGCAAAGCGGCGGGCCGAGCCTGATCAGCGTGCAGGCACCGTCACTGCCGGGGCTGAGCCAGATCCTGCCAAGCTTGAATTAAGCCCAGACGGATCGTCCCCGCTTAATCGATCGTAACCGTCACCGCGCGGCGGTTCTTGGCCCAGGCCTCCTCGGTCGATTCCATTGCGACCGGCTGGTCCTTGCCGAAGGTCTGCGTGGTCAGGCGGGCGGCATCGACCCCCAGACTGACGAGGTAGTTCTTGGCTCCATTGGCGCGGCGTTCGCCCAGCGCGAGGTTGTATTCGCGCGTTCCCCGCTCATCGGTGTGGCCCTGGATCGTGGCGCGCTTGGCCGGATACTTGTTCAGCCAGGCGGCCTGCGCGGCGAGCGCCTGCTGGTCGGCGGCGTCGATGTTGTACTGGTCGGTGTCGAAATAGACCGTATCCTGCCCCATCAGCTGCACCACGAAATCGGCCTGGCTACCCGGGGTTGCCGCGCCGGTCCCGGCGCCAGTCGTATCGGTCGAGACCGCGCCGCCCGGATCGGGGGGCAGAATCTTGGGGGCTTTTTTCGAGCAGGCGGACAGCACCAGCGCGCTGGCAAGAGCGGTGGCAATGGCGGTCTGGGTCTTCATGGTTGGTCTCCTATTATGGAACAGCTTCGGGCATTCGCGGGCTGAGTCAACGCCGATCAGGGACGAAGCGGTCCCCACGCGGGATCGGCGCCGTCGCCGGGGGTGGTTAGCTTGCGTTCGTTCTTGCCGGTCAGGTCAACCTGCCAGATGCCGGTCTGGCCCGTGGTCCGCGCGGTGCGGAAAAACTGGATGACGCGGCCGTTGGGCGCCCAGGTCGGGGCTTCGTCCTGCCAGCTATCGGTCAGGTAATGCATCGAGCCCCCCGCAGGGTCCATCACCGCGATGCGGAAGTTGCCGGCGATGTGGGTGAAGGCGATCTGGTCGCCGCGCGGCGACCATTCGGGGGTTGCCGCGCGCCCGCCGAAAAAGCTGATCCGCTTCTGGCTGCCGCCGCCCGCATCCATCACATAGACTTGCTGGCTGCCCGAGCGGTCGCTTTCGAACACGATGCGGCTGCCGTCGGGTGAGTAGCTGCCACCGATGTCGATCCCCGGCGAATTGGTCAGCTTGACCGCGCTACCGCCTGCACTCGGCATCTTGTAGATGTCCGTGTTACCGGCAATCGCCACCGAATAGAGGATCCACTTGCCATCGGGCGACCAGCGCGGCGCGAACAGCGGGTTGGCCGATTGCAGCAGCAATTTCTGCGTCTTGCTGGCGAGGTCGTAGATATAGATCCGCGGGCTGCCGTTGAAGTAGGACAGGTAGAGGATCTGCTTGTAATCGGGCGAATAGCGCGGGGTTAGGGCGGTCGCTTGCCCGGTGGTCAGATAGGTGTGGTTGGCCCCATCCGAATCCATCACCGCGAGCCGCTTCATCCGGTGGCCCTTGGGCCCGGTTTCGGCGATGTAGGCGATCCGGCTGTCGAAGAACGGGTTCTCGCCGCTCAGCCGGGAATAGGCGAGATCGGCGCACTTGTGCGCGGCGCGGCGCCATTCTCCCGGCGGCACGGTCCACCCCGCCTTGGCGAGCTGCTGGCCGAGCGAGACGTCGTAGAGGTAGCACCCGACCGTGACGTTCCCGTCCGCTTCGGCGCGGACATAGCCCTGCAGCAACATATCAGAGCCGCGTCCCTGCCAGCCCGGGTAATCGGGGGCCTGGATTTGCGCCAGCTCCGGGCGCGGCAGGCTGGCGGGGCCGGTCGGCTTGAACAACCCGTTGTTTTTCAAGTCACCGTAGATCACCGTGGCGAGGCTCATCCCCAGCGCCGCTGTGGTCCCCGCGCTGGTCTGGGTGGCAACATCGGCGTTGGTGGCGAAGGCTGGGATGGCGATCTTGGCATCGTTGTCGAGCGTGCCGACGACTTCTTCATCAACCTCCTGAGCTGGCGCTGACGCGGTTGGCGTGACTTGCTGAGCCAGCAAACCCGCCGGCAGCAAGGCACTGACGGCGATCAAGGCAATTAGCGACTTTCGCATCATTGGTCTCTTTTCGAAAAAGTCAGTTTGCGCTGCTTCCAGCTGTCGTAGAATTCGGGGGGCAAGCCGGGGAATGGGGCAGCGAGCTTGATCGCGCGAACCGCGCAGTCGCGGAAGGGCCGGACTTGTGTCTGATTGGCCGGGGTAACTCCGGCAACCTCCGGATCGCTGATCGACAGGATGCTACCGTCGCGGTTGAGCGTGAAGCGCACGACCGTGCGCAGGTTCTGCACGTCGAGCCCACTGACCGGGCAAGAGTTCCACGGAGCACGAACCCGGCTGCCAATCAACGAAGACCAAGAACTGACCTGTTGTGAGGAGGCCTGCGTTGCCGTTGCCGTCTTGGCCTTGCCATTTGCGGCACCGGGAACGCCATTTGCAAAGGCATTGTCAAAGGTTGAAGCACCGCCCTTGGGCGCAGGCCTGGTTGATTGGCGCGGAGGTTGTGCTGGTGCGGGCTTAGCTGGTTGCGGCACAAGCCCTTTTTGTTGCTGAACTGGCTCCGGTTTGGCGAGCGGCACGGGTGGCGGCGGCGCCTCGCCAATAATCGGGCCCTTGTCTGGCGCTGCTTGCTCAGGCTGAATTTGCAGCGCAGCCGAAACCGGCCCTGTATCCTCGCTGATCGTCACCGTCATCCGCTCGGGCAGCACGATTGGCGCGGGCGGGCGGGGCCAGACCAGCCACGCGATCACCGCGGCATGGCCCACCAGCGCGAGGGCCAGTCCGAGCGATTCTTCGCGGCGGAGTGTAGTGGCAGCCATGGTCAATCGCTACGGCGCGCTAACTGAATGGTCGGTGACCAGAGAAATGGCATTGAACCCGGCGTGGTTCAGTTCGCCCATCACCCCCATCACTTTGCCGTATTCGAGCGTCTTGTCGGCGCGCAGCGTGACCAGCGGCGGCTTGCCATCGGCGCCCTTGGGCACGGCTTCGAGCATCGCCCCCAGCGTGCCCGGCCTGACCACCGTCTTGTCCATGTAGATCGTGCCGTCGGTGGCGATCGACAGCTCGATCTGGCTGGGCGTCTGGTCGAACACCACTGCTGCGCCCCGCGCCTCTCACCCCGGGGCATTTCCGATCAAGGCTAACGACCATACTGAAACAATAGCGTCATCAACTTCTAAAAGCATTGCGTTACAGGGCCAATTGACTCAAC
>JANYGC010000120.1 GCA_025359425.1 Sphingomonadaceae bacterium | reverse complement strand
CACGGCATTCCGGGCGGGGCGATCACCAGCCAGGGCTTCGGCGAAAGCAACAACCGCGTGCCGACGGCAGACGGTGTGCGCGAACTGCAGAACCGCCGGGTGGAAATCACCTACGGTCCCGGCTCAGGCATGTAAGCTCGGCGAGCTTGCGACAAGATCAGGGGGCCGGAGCAATCCGGCCCCTTTTTCTATTTACCGGGGGCGGTGAAGCATGGAGCATCAGATGAGCAAAACTCTTCCCGCGATTGCCGCACTCGCTATTGGCCTGGGGGGTTGCACCTCGGTCGGACAGATTCCCACTGCGCGGATCGCCAGTGGAATGCTTCATACCGCCAATGGCGCACCAGCCGGCACGGTCATGCTGCTCGTCGCGGGAGCGGATGTGACCATCAACGTCGCAGCAATCGGCTTGCCGCCGGGCACCCACGGAATACATTTACACACGGTTGGCAGCTGCTTGGCACCAGATTTTGCGTCGGCGGGCGGGCACCTCAATCCCCACAGCATGCAGCATGGCACCGCCAACCCCGCAGGCAGCCATCTGGGCGACCTGCCCAATCTCGTAATAGACAGTCGCGGGGCGGGTGCGGTGTCCGCCAAGCTGCGCGACAATCGGGCCAGCGCCGAGGCCGAGCTGTTCGATGGCGACGGTACCGCAGTGGTAATCCACGCCGATCCCGACGATTACAAGACCGACCCGGCCGGTAACAGCGGCAAGCGGATTGCTTGCGCGGTGCTCAAGCGCGCAAGTTAACGCTCGGCCGCTGCGGCGCGTTCTACCAGACTCGCCTCGGCCGCCGGGACGGTGCGGTAAGCGTAAATCAGCAGGCCAAGCGCAATCGGGGCCACCCCGACCAGCGAGAGCATACCCGTGCGCAGGTCGCCCATCAGCTTGCCGCCGACCATCGCTCCCGACAGGTCGGAAATCAGCCCGACGATATAAGGCCCGAACGCCAGCCCGACCAGCGTGGTGCCAAGGAAGAACGCTGCCGTCGCTGTCCCGCGCATACGCGGCAGGACGAGATCCTGCGTGGTCGCCGCCGCTGCTCCCAACGCTGTCGCTCCGAACATCCCGGTGAGGAAGTTCATGGTATAAAACAGCGTCGAATTCTCGGTCGTATAGCCGATCCACAGCGGCGCAATCGGGGCGATCACCCCGAACCCGATTACCAGGATCCGGCCCGCCGGATTGCGCGTGCGCAACGCATCGGCAATCCTGCCGCCGATGATCACCCCGAGGAACCCGGCCAACGCGGCGTTCGCGCCGAGAATGAAGGCCAGTTCCTGCTTGGGCAGGTGCAACACGGTTTCCGCATAAGGTGCGGCCCAGAACCCGAGCGCCCAGGCGACCAGCGAAACCAGGCTGTAGCCCAGCGTGGTGCAGATGAACGCCGGTGTTCCCCAAATCAGCCGCCAGGTCGCCGGATCGCGGGACTTGAGCGTGCACGCCCACGAAAACACCGCGTAGTAACCCAGCCCGACCGAGAGCCACTGCGGCGTGTTGCCGGTCAGCTTGATCATGGCCCAGGCAAATAGCCCGACAGCGAGCGCGGCCATCAGGTTGGTGCCCAGCGCAGCCGGACCGCGCTGCCATGCGCCGTAAAGCGTAAAAGGCGGGACGATCGTCGATAGGTCGGAGACGAAATTGGCGAAGGGCGTCGGCGAGCTCGGGCTGACTACCCCGTCCATCGCTCCGCGCACCGGTTCGCGCAGCGTCGCGACCCACAACGCCATCAGCAGCCCGGGGATCCCGACCGCAAGAAACGCAGCCTGCCAGCCGACCAGTCCGAGTGGCCCGCCCCCCGGATAGGCGGCATTCCACATCTGGCCGATCTTGGCCCCGATCAGCAACGAAACCCCGCCGCCGAGATAGAGTCCCGAGGAATAGATCGCGAGCGCGGTGGCGCGCTGGCGTTTGGGAAAGTAATCCGAAATCAGCGAATAGGCGGTCGGACTGGCGGTCGCTTCGCCGATCCCCACCCCCATTCGCGCGAGCGACAGCGTTAGCTGGTTGTAGGCGAAGCCCGACAGCGCGGTCATCGTTGACCACAGCGCGAGGCCGATACTGAGCAGCTTCTTGCGGTTCCAATTGTCCGCTAGCCGGCCAAGCGGAACCCCGAACAGTGCATAGAACACCGCGAATGCCGCGCCGCCAAGGAAGCCCAGGTCGCTGTCGCTCAGGCCCAGATCATGCTTGATATCGACCGCGAGGATGCTGAGGATCTGCCGGTCGATGAAATTGAGGATGTAGACCACCACCAGCACACCCAGAACGTACCAGCTATAGCCGCTTGCGCGCTGTACCGGGCTGGCGTCCGCTTGGTCATCTTTCATTGCGTTTCTATCCTCTCAACCGGATGCATATCGGACCGGGTCTTCGAGCCCGGCTTGGGTAAATCCTTCGCGCCGCAGACGGCATGAATCGCACAGCCCGCAAGCAGTTCCGTCGTCTTGCGGGTCGTAACATGACCAGCTCATGACCGGGTCGAGCCCGAGCCGCAGCGCCTCGCGCGCAATCTCGGCCTTGCCAAAGAACTGGAGCGGGGTGTGAATGGTGAAGCGCTCGCCCTCGGCTCCGGCTTTGGTCGCCAGCTCGGCGAGCTCGGCAAACCCGGCGATGAATTCGGGGCGGCAATCGGGGTAGCCCGAATAGTCGATCGCATTGACCCCGATATAGATGTCGCGCGCGCCGAGCGCTTCGGCCCAGGCCAGGGTCAGCGACAGGAATATGAGGTTACGCGCCGGCACATAGGTGACCGGAATATCGGGTCCGACCCCGCCCTTTGGCACTTCGAGGTCAGAGGTCAGCGCCGAACCGCCGAATTGCCGCAGATCGAGCGGGAGTACGACGTGGCGCTGCGCCCCGACTTCGACTGCAATCACTTTCGCCGCATCGATCTCGCAGCGGTGGCGCTGGTTGTAGTCGATCGTCAGCGCCTGGACGGCAAAGCCGGCCTCCCGCGCAAGCCCCGCACAAACCATCGAATCGAGCCCGCCAGAAAGCAGCACTACCGCCTTGCGGCCTTCCCCGGTTGGTCTTGCTGACATTCCAACGGGCTAGCCGCTGGCCCGCGCCAAGGCAATGGCGCAACGAGACAGGCTCTAGCCCCCGGTGCATTCCCCGACCCGGCGGGCCTCGACCGAGAATTCGAACGGCAAGCCATCGACGATCCCCTGGGTGTCGATCTGGACCAGCCGGTTGGTCTCGCGGCGCACCCGCGTGCGGCCATAGCCATGCCCGCTGCAAGTATACTGCACCACGACTTGCGTGGGACCATCCTCGACCACAAAGCTGGTGCATTGCGCACCGGGATGGCGCAGCTGGATCAGCTGGCGGCCGCTCGGCACGCACAGCTTCTGCGGCACGCTGCCCGCGCGTTCGTGCAGTTCCCAGCGGCCACTTTCCAGCCGATCGAGCATAGCGAGCGATGGCCCTCCGCCCAATGCTGGAGCCGCCAAGGCCACTACCACGCCTGCTACCAGCGATCTGCGCACTACCACTTTCTCCACGTTTGAAACCCCCGTTTGCCGCGATGCGGTCCGCTTTTGCAGGGGTACTCAGCAGCGACTTGTAACACAGCGCCAACGGGCGGCCAAGCGTGCATATTTGTAGATGAACCGAGTTCACTCGGCCAGTTCGAACACCTTCGAGCAAAACGCACAGTCGATTGCGATAACGCCTTGCTCGTTGCGCATCTCGGCCTGGTCGTTCGCGGGGAATTGCGCGATCACTTCGGCATAGTGTTCGAGGCTACAACGGCAGCCGCGCTGGAGCGGCAGGCCGCGTTCGACCCGCACTTCGTTTGCTTCGTGAAACAGCCGCCAGACCAGCGCTTCCAAAGACAATCCCGGATCGGCCAGTTCGTCATGCCGGATCGAACCCGCCAGCGCGGCGACATGGTCCCATTCGGGATGGTCCATCCGCACATGGAGCCGCTCGCGGCCTTCCTCGCCCTCAGCCAGATGCTGGACCAGCAAGCCGCCAGCGACACAGCCCGCAGCGCTGCTGCGCACCGCGACCCGGATCAGCGTCGGCACTTGTTCGGACTGGGCGAAATAACTCTCGCAAGCCTCGGCGAGCGTGTTGCCCTCGAGCGGCACGATCCCCTGATAGCGCTGCCGGGTAGTGGCCAGATCGAAGGTGATCGCGAGATAGCCCTTGCCGAACAGCGCATAGAGTGAAGGATTGGCGCCGAGCTGAGCAAGCCGGTCGGCGTCGTGGCGGATGTAGCCGCGCAGTTCGCCCGAGCGGTAATCGCAGACCAGCAGTTCGACGATCCCGCCTTCGGTCTGCGCCTGCATGGTCAGCTGGCCCTCACCGTCCTTGAGCAGCGAGCCGATCAACGCGGTGACCACCAGCGCTTCGGCCAGCAGATGCGTGATCGCGGGCGGATAGGCGTGCGCTGCGAGGATCGTCTCGAGCACCGGGCCGAGCCGCACCACCCGGCCGCGCGCGTTGCGGTCAGGGATGGTCAGGCTCAGCACCTGATCGTTGCCGGTTTCGTCCGCAGGAATGGGATCGGCGACGCTCACAATTGGCCGAACACCCACCGCAGCACGCTTTTCTGGGCATGGATGCGGTTCTCGGCCTCATCCCACACCGCCGAGCGCGGCCCGTCGATCACTGCGTCGGTAACCTCCTCGCCGCGGTGCGCCGGGAGGCAGTGGAGGAACAGTGCGTCGCTCGCTGCGCCAGCCATCAGCGCCTCGTTGACCTGAAACGGCGCCATCGCCGCGACCTTGTTGTGCGCATGGTCCTGGCCCATCGAGACCCAGGTGTCGGTGACGACCACCTCCGCCCCGCGCACCGCCTCTGCCGCATCGCGGGTCAGCGTGATCGTCGCCCCCGCTGCCCGCGCGCGTTCGATCAAGGCGGCGTCGGGTTCATAGCCCTGCGGCACCCCCGCGCGCAGGTTGAATTTGAATAGCCCGGCCGCCTCGATCAGCGAACTCAGCACATTGTTGCCATCGCCCAGCCAAGCGAGTTCGAGCCCGGGCAAGGCTTTGCCCCGTTCGAGCAAGGTCAGCAGATCGGCCATGATCTGGCACGGGTGCGACCGGTCGGTCAGCCCGTTGATGACCGGGACCGTGGCATAGTGTGCCAGCTCCTCGATCTTGGCGTGATCGTCGGTGCGCAGCATGATCGCATCGGCCATCCGGCTGAGCACTCGCGCGGTATCGGCGATCGTCTCGCCGCGCCCCAGTTGAGTGGTCCCGGCATCGAGCACGATCGCGCTGCCGCCGAGTTGGCGCATCGCGACGTCGAACGAGACGCGGGTTCGGGTGGAATTCTTCTCGAACACCATCGCCAGGACGTGCCCGGCAAGGGGCGCATCGCCATCGGACCTGCCTTTGGGCCAGCCTTGCCGCGCCTGCTTGCGCGTCATCGCGTCATTCAGCATCGCCGCCAGCGCATCGGTGCCGGCGTCGCTCAGGTCGAGGAAATGCCGGGTCATTGTGACGCCTCGGGCGGCTGGAAGCTCGCTGCACCGGCGGACAGCTTGTCGAAGAACTCGTCGATGTGGCTGTCGTCGATCACCAGCGGCGGGACCAGCCGCAGTGTGTTGTCGCCCGCCGCGACGGTCAGCAGCTGGTGATGGTCGCGCAGATGGCCGACGAAACCACGCGCCTCGAACTTCATCTTGACCCCGAGCATCAGCCCCTTGCCGCGGACCAGTTCGAACAGTTCGGGATAGTTGCCGATGAACTGCTCAAGCCGGCTGCGCAGGCGATCCGATTTGGCTCGCACTTCGGCGAGGAACTCGTCGTTGGCGACCACATCGAGCACCGCTTCGCCCGCCGCCATGGCGAGCGGATTGCCGCCGTAAGTCGAACCATGCGCGCCGATCACCATGCCCCGCGCCGCCTTTTCGGTGGCGAGGCAGGCACCCAGCGGAAACCCCCCGCCGATCCCTTTGGCAGTCGCCAGAATGTCGGGTTCGATGCCGTATTGCTCGTAAGCGTACATCGTCCCGCTCCGCGCGACCCCGCATTGTACTTCGTCGAGCACCAGCATCAGGTCGTGCTCGTCGCACAGCGCGCGCAGCCCTTGCATGAACGCGTCGGAAGCCGGGCGGATGCCGCCTTCACCCTGCACCGGCTCAACCATAAAGCCGGCGGTGTTCGGGCCGATTGCGGCTTTGGCTGCGGCGAGGTCGTCGAACGGAACGTATTTGAAGCCCGGCAGCAGCGGCATGAAGCCCTTGTGCATCTTCTCCTGGCTCGAGGCGCTGATCGTCGCCATCGTGCGGCCGTGGAACGCGTTGTTGAAGGTGATCAGTTCGACCTTGCGATCGTTGCCCACATGCTGATGATAAGCGCGCGCGGTCTTGATCGCACACTCCATCGCCTCGGCGCCCGAGTTGGTGAAGAACACCGTATCGGCAAAAGTCAGGTCGACCAGCCGTTGCGCCAGACTTTCGCCTTGCGGGCTGCCGTAGAGGTTCGAGACGTGCATCAGCGTTGCGGCCTGGCGCTGGATCGCGCCGATCAGGCCCGCGTGCGAATGGCCAAGAATATTGACCGCGATGCCCGCGGCAAAATCGAGATAACGGCGTCCGTCTTCCCCGATCAGATGGCAGTGATCGCCGCGCACCGGGCGAAACCCGCAGCGCGGATAGACTGGCATAAGTGGGGTAATCGACATCGACTGGATCCTTTGAAATTCTCGTGAAACGCAAACGACAAATGGCGGCCCTTGCGGACCGCCATTGCCGAGCATCTAGTTTGCTGTGGGAGTGCGGTCAAATCCGACCGCACCCGTCACCGGCTGATCAACCCTGATGCGGCGTGAGGTTGACCGCCGAGTACTTGCCTCGTCGGTCGACTTCGATGTCAAATTCAAGCCGGTCACCTTCGTTGAGGCCCGACATGCCCGAGCGTTCGACCGCGCTGATGTGGACGAATGCATCGGGTTGGCCGTCATCACGGGTGATGAAGCCGAAGCCTTTCATCCCGTTGAAGAACTTTACCGTCCCGGTAGCGCGTTCGCCGGTCAGCTGGCGCTGTGGGGCTTCTTTCTTTTCAACCGCGATCACGTCGCCGACGGCTTCGAGATCGCTGGCCGAAACCTTGCCGCCACGGTCCACCAAGGTGAACTTGACTTGCTGGCCTTCAGCCAGGCCTTCGAGCCCGGCGCGTTCGACCGCGCTGATGTGCACAAACACGTCTTCGCCGCCCTGATCCTGCTGGATGAAGCCGAAGCCCTTGTGCGCGTTGAAAAACTTGACCACACCGGTGCCTTCGCCAACGACCTGAGCCGGCATCCCGCCTGCACCGCCGCCACCGCCACCGCGGGGCGCACCGCCACCGAAGCCGCCGCCACCGCCGCCGCGCGGGGCACCGCCGCCGCTGAACCCGCCGCCGCCACCGCCGCCACCGCTGTAGCCGCCGCGTCCACCGCCGCCGCCACTGCCGCCGCCGCTATAGCGATCACCGCCACCGCCGCCGGAAAAACCGCCACGATCGCCACCGCCCGAAAACGGATCAAAGCTTTCTTCGCCGAAACCGTCCCGCTTGTCGCGACCACGTCCGCGACGCCCTCTATCAAAACTCA
Source organism: Sphingomonadaceae bacterium (assembly GCA_025359425.1). Classification (GTDB taxonomy): domain Bacteria; phylum Pseudomonadota; class Alphaproteobacteria; order Sphingomonadales; family Sphingomonadaceae; genus Novosphingobium. The sequence continues at coordinate 71,473 of JANYGC010000120.1, read as the reverse complement.
TAAAGTCGAACTAACCTTCGTTCCGCCCAATCCAGACGGCCCAATGCGCGGACGAATCGCACCGAGCGACAGGGATTGTGGCCCAAAAGCCGCTTCCTCTGCACCTTTCTACATACCCCAAGCGCGGTCGATTGGCGAACGGATTCAGCGCCATCCCTGCAAGTGGGCGCAACTGTGACATTTCTGCAAACAAGAATGCAGCGCAGACCGTGCATTTCGTCATTCATTCCTGCGCTAAATTGCGCCACGCTTGCCCCGCGCTTGCAAGTCTCGGCGCGGTTGGGCAGAGCATGCCGATGGACATTGCCGCACTGCTGATCGACCCCTCCGCGTGGGCCGCGTTGCTCACCCTGATCGCGCTCGAACTGGTGCTGGGGATCGACAATCTCGTCTTCATCGCCATTATCTCGAGCAAGCTCCCCGCCGCGCAGCAAGCGCGCGCGCGGCGGATCGGGCTGTTTATGGCGCTGTCTTTGCGAATTGTGCTGCTGCTGCTGATCGGCTGGATCGTCACCTTGCAGGCCCCGCTGATCGACCTGGGCATCACCGGCGCGCCGGGCCCGCACGGCGAGGCCACGTTCGAGACGGCATTTTCGGGACGCGACCTGATCCTGATTGCCGGCGGCGTCTTCCTGTTGTGGAAGGCGACCAATGAAATTCACCACTCGATCGACCGCGAGGGGGACAGCGGCGAACTGCTCGATCACGACAAAGGCATCGTCCAGATCGGGTTTTCCGCCGCGATCGCGCAGATCATCGCGCTCGACCTAGTATTCTCGGTCGATTCGATCCTCACCGCAGTGGGGATGACCGACGAGGTCCCGATCATGATCGCCGCAGTGGTGATCACCGTCGGACTGATGTTGCTCGCCGCCGATCCGCTGGCGAAATTCATCGAGAAAAATCCGACGCTGGTGATGCTGGCGCTGGCCTTCCTGGTAATGATCGGAGTGGTGCTGATCGCCGACGGGTTCGGGGTGCATATTCCCAAGGGCTACATCTACATGGCGATGGCGTTTGCAGGCATGGTCGAGTCGCTTAACATCGTGCAGCGCGGACGGCGGGAGAAGGCGCGGGGGGCCAAGCAATGAGCGCGCCTTTCCGCCAACTGACCGAGCGGGTCTATGCCGCGCCGCAGATCGGCCTGGCCGAGGTGGCGGAAGCTGCGCGCGCCGGGTTCGGGCTAATCATCAACAACCGCCCCGAGGACGAGAGCGACGACCAGACCCCCGGGTCCGAGATCGAAGCAGCGGCTGTGGCAGCCGGTCTCGGCTATGTCGCGATTCCGGTGACGCATGCGGGGTTCTCGCAGCCCCAAATCGCAGCGATGGCCGACGCCTTGGCCTCGACCCATGCGCCAATCCTTGCCTATTGCCGCTCGGGCACGCGCTCGACCCTGCTGTGGGCCTTGGCCGAAGCAAGCCGCGGGCAGTCGCCGCACCGCCTGGCCGCATCTGCCGCACAGGCGGGATACGATCTTGGCCCGGTCCGGGCGATGCTCGACATGCTGGCCGCGCAGGATCGCTGATCTGGCGGTGCCATTCCTCGCGATCCAGCTTGCCGCGTCAGTGGTGCTGATTCTCGGGGTGACCTGGCTGGCGCGTAAGCTCGCGCTCGGCTCCGATGTGCGTTTGCGCGATGAAAGCGAAGCGCGCGCACTGGCCGAGGCGGCGGTCTGCGGGTTCCATGCACGCGAACTGGCGCTCGACCGCGCCGGAATCGCCGCCCTGGCGCGCGACGACACCGGCCGGGTCATGCTGCTCCGCCGCCACGGCGCGCAATTCACCGCGCGGCTGCTCGACAGCCACGCTGACGCGCGGCTCGACCGCAATTTCCTGACCATCGGCACCGGCGAACGCTTCTACGCCCCAGTCACGCTCGACTTGGGCGATCAAGCGCAGGTCTGGGCGGCCAGCCTGCGCAGACTGGCCAGCTGATGCCCAAACTCGGTCCGGTCGAATATGCGATCCCCTTCTTCATCCTCGCGATCATTGCCGAGATGCTCTGGGCCAAGCGCCGCCGCCCTGACGCCTACGAGCCGCGCGATACGCTGACCTCGCTCGCGCTGGGCACCGGTAGCACTGCGGCGGGCGGACTGACTGCCACATTGGTCGTCGCCGCGATGGTCTGGCTTTACGACCACCGAATCGCGACAATCGGCTTCGCGTGGTGGGCTTGGGTCGCGTGCTTTGTGCTCGACGATTTCAACTATTACTGGGCGCACCGCACCGGGCACCGGGTGCGCTGGTTCTGGGCAAGCCACGTCAACCATCACTCGAGCCAGCATTACAATCTCTCGACCGCGCTGCGCCAGACCTGGACCGGGTTCTTCGCGCTGTCGTTCGTGTTCCGGATCTGGCCCGCGTTCGTGGGCTTCAACCCGGCGATGCTGCTGACCTGCGGCGCGATCAACCTCATCTATCAGTTCTGGATTCACACCGAGGCGATCAAACGCATGCCGCGCTGGTTCGAAGCGGCGATGAACACGCCCAGCCATCACCGCGTCCATCACGCCACCAACCCGCAATACCTCGATCGCAACTATGCCGGGGTGTTCATCGTCTGGGACAGGCTGTTTGGCAGCTTCGCGCGCGAGCGCGACGACACCCGGATCCATTACGGCATCGTCAAGCAGCTCGGCAGCTTCAACCTGGTCTGGTCGGTATTCCATGAATGGATCGGCATCGCGCGCGATATGGTGCGCGCGCCGTGGCGGCACAAGCTGTCATACCTGCTGCGCGAGCCGGGCTGGAGCCATGATGACAGCCGCGAGGGTTCGGACCAGATCCGCGCGCGGTGGGAAGCCCTGCAAGGCCGCGCCGACTAGCTTGCGCCAAATTAACCGCGCGGTTAAGCACCTCTCGAATTGAGGAGGCGCAGGCCAGGTGGACGAGTTCGACATCATCGTGATCGGCGGCGGCAGCGCGGGCAGCGCAGCGGCGGGGCGGCTGGCCGAAGACGGCAAGCGCAGCGTCTGCCTGATCGAGGCGGGCGGCAGCAACACCCACACATTTACCCGCACCCCCGGTCTGCTCGCGCTGATGCCCGAGAAAAGCATGTTCAAATACGATACCGAGCCGATGGCAGGGCTGAACGGCCGGGTCGGCTACCAGCCGCGCGGCAAGGGCATGGGCGGCTCGAGCGCGATCAACGGGATGGTCTATATCCGCGGTAACGCGTGGGATTACGACAACTGGGCGGCGCTGGGCTGCACCGGCTGGGCTTGGGACGATGTCTTGCCCGTGTTCAAACGGCAGGAAGACAACGCGCATGGCGCCGATGCCTGGCACGGCAAGGGGGGCCCGCTCCACGTCACCGACCAGATTGCGCCCAGCCCGGTCGGCCAGGCGTTCGTCGAAGCGGCGACCCGGCTGCAACTGCCGCGCAACGATGACTTCAACGGAGCCAAGCAAGAGGGCTTCGGGTTGTATCAGGTGACCCAGCACAAAGGCGAACGGTGGAGCGCGGCGCGCGCCTTTATCGATCCGCTAGCGGGCCACAAGAACCTCAGCCTGCGCACCGGCGCGCTGGTCGAGAAGATCGTGACTGAAAATGGCCGCGTGACCGGGGTTACCATCAAGGTCGGTGGAAAAAGTGAAACGCTCAAAGCGCGCGGCGGCGTGGTGCTTAGCGCTGGCGCGTTTGGCAGCCCGCAGATCCTGATGCTGTCGGGGATCGGCCCCGGTGCGCAGCTCCAGCAGCACGGCATCGAAACGGTGTTGGACAAGCCTGCTGTTGGCGCCGACTTGCAAGATCACTGCGACTATTTGGTCGGCTATGAGCTTGACGATCTGTCGCTGTTCGGCGGCTCGCTGCGCGGCATGTGGCAGCTGGCCAAAGCCTTCGTCGAACACCGCCGGTTTCGCACCGGTATGCTCACCACCAACTTCGCCGAGAGCGGCGGCTTCGCCACCATCCGCCCCGATGCCCCCGCCCCCGATTTGCAGTACCACTTCATCCGCGCGATCATCCAGAACCACGGCCGCGACAAATTGAAGGCGCATGGCTTTTCGCTCCACGCTTGCGTCCTGCGGCCTGAGAGCCGCGGCTGGGTTCGGTTGACCAGCCCAGATCCGGCGGTTGCCCCAGCGATCAATCCTAACTTCCTGTCCGACGAGCGCGACCTGCACCTGCTGCGCGACGGGGCGCGACTGATGCACCGCATCGCTGCGACCGCGCCGATGTCAGAGCTTGGCGCGCGTGAACGCAATCCGGTCGATTATGACGACGATAGCGCGCTCGAAGCGCGCATCCGCGAAGTTTCGGACACGATCTACCATCCGGTTGGAACCTGCCGGATGGGCGCGGACGAGGCTGCGGTGGTCGATCCGACCCTCAAGGCCCGCGGCATCGAAGGGCTGTGGGTCGCCGACGCATCGATCATGCCGCGGCTGGTCTCGGGCAACACCAACGCGCCTTCGATCATGATCGGTGAACGCGCAGGCGACTTCATCAAAGCCGCGCTTCAGTGATTGCAGGCTAGTCCCTCGACCACATCTTCAACCCGAGCCGGATCGCCCAGCGCCAGCACGTGGCCATCGCTCCCGGCGTGGAGCGGATCACCGTTCCAGTCGCACATCACCCCGCCCGCGCCTTCGACCACCGGGACCAGCGCGGCGAAGTCGTGGAGCTTGAGATTGGCCTCGCAGACCACGTCAAGATGGCCCGAGGCGAGCATCGCGTAATTGTAGCAATCACCGCCCATCACCATCCGCTTGTGATCGGTCTGCGCGGCGAGCGCCATGAAGTGCTCGCCGTCATGGCTGTCGAAATAGTGCGGTCCGGTGGTGGCCAGTGCGGCCTCGGCCAGCGCCGGGCATGGGCGGGTGCGGACCGGCTGGCCGTTGAGCGTGGTGGCCTGCCCGGTCACCCCCAGCCAGCGCTCACCCAGCACCGCCTGATCGATCACCCCGAGCACCGGCCAGCCATCGACCACCAGCGCGATCAGCGTACCGAAGATCGGCCGGCCCGCGAGGAACGCCGTGGTCCCGTCGATCGGATCGAGCACCCAGGTCCGCCCAGTGCTGCCCGCGCTGATCCCGAACTCCTCACCCTGCACCCCGTCGCGGCCGCATTCAGCAGTCAGGATCCGCCGCATCGCCTCCTCGGCAGCGCGGTCGGCCAGGGTCACCGGCGATGCATCGGCCTTGCGCTCGCTCGCCAGCCCCGAGCGGAAATGCGGCAAAATCGCTGCGCGTGCGGCGTCGGCGAGGCGGTGCGCCAAGGCGATTTCAGCGTCGAGCTTCATCAATCGAACAAACTGGAGACCGAGCTTTCATCCGCGATCCGGCGGATTGCTTCGCCGATCAGCGGGGCAATCGGCAGGATGCGGATTTTGCTCGAGGCCCGCGCCGCCTCGGTCGGCTGGATGGTATCGGTGATCACCAGTTCCTTGAGCGCCGAGCCGTTGACCCGCTCGACCGCGCTGCCCGACAGCACCCCGTGGGTGAGGTACGCCGTGACGCTCGCCGCGCCGGCTTCCATCAGTGCATCGGCCGCGTTGCACAGGGTGCCGCCCGAATCGATAATATCGTCGATCAGGATGCAGTTGCGCCCACGCACTTCGCCGATGATGTTCTGGACTTCGGACTGGCCGGGCTTGTCGCGGCGCTTGTCGACGATCGCGAGCGGCGCATTGTCGAGCCGTCGGGCCAAGGCGCGGGCACGGACCACGCCGCCGACATCGGGCGAGACCACCATCAGGTTATCGCTGCCGCTGCGCTCGAGGATGTCCGCCGCCATCACTGGCGCGGCGTACAGATTATCTGTCGGGATATCGAAAAAGCCCTGGATCTGCCCGGCGTGAAGATCGACCGCGAGCACCCGGTCGGCCCCGGCGGTGGTGATCAGGTTGGCGACCAGCTTGGCCGAGATCGGCGTGCGCGGGCCGGGTTTACGGTCCTGCCGGGCATAGCCGAAATAGGGCAGCACTGCGGTGATCCGGGTGGCCGAAGCGCGGCGCAGCGCATCGATGCAGATCAGCAGTTCCATCAGGTTGTCGTTGGCCGGAAAGCTGGTCGACTGGATCACGAACATGTCCTCGCCGCGGACGTTCTCGTGGATTTCGACGAACACTTCCTCATCGGCAAAGCGCCGCACCGAAGCCTCGGTCAAGGGCAGTTCGAGGTAATCGGCGATGGCGCGGGCCAGGGCAGGATTGGAATTGCCGGTCAGAAGCTTCATCGCGTTCGCCCTTCCGCGCGCCCCGATTGTCGGGACTTGAGTCTGCGGGAGGCCTTAACGGCGAGGCTAACGATTGCAACCGGCAAGCGGCGCTAATCCGCAGTTCAGCTCTTGGTGCGGTGTTCTCCGCTGACCCAGCGGACGGTGCCCGAACTGGCGCGCATCACCACGCTGTGGGTGGTCATCACGCCGTTCTTGTGGCGTTTGACCCCCTTGAGCAGCGAGCCATCGGTCACTCCGGTCGCAGCGAAAATGCAGTCGCCCTTGGCCAGTTCCTCAAGCTTGTAGATCTTGTTGAGATCGGTGATCCCCCACTTGGCCGCACGCTTGCGCTCGTCATCGTTGCGGAACACCAGCCGGCCGTTGAACTGCCCGCCGACGCAGCGAAGTGCGGCCGCCGCGAGCACGCCTTCGGGGGCGCCACCCTGGCCCATGTACATGTCGATGTTGGTTTCTTCATTGGTCACCGCGATCACGCCCGCCACGTCGCCATCGGTGATCAGCGCCACCCCGCAGCCCAGGCCGCGCAATTCGGCGATCAGGTCGGCATGGCGCGCGCGGTCGAGCACGCAGACGATGATCTCGGACGGAGCCACGCCCTTGGCCGCGGCCACTGCGCGGACATTGTCGCTCGGGCTCTTGGCGAGATCGATGATCCCTTCGGGATAACCCGGCCCGACCGCGAGTTTGTCCATGTAGACGTCGGGCGCGTTAAGCAGATTGCCTTCCTCGGCGCAGGCCAGCACGGCCAGCGCATTGGCCCCGGCATTGGCAGTCAGCGTGGTGCCCTCGAGCGGATCGAGCGCGATGTCGATCTTGGGGCCGGTGCCTTGCGCCGAGCCGACCTTTTCGCCGATGAACAGCATCGGCGCTTCGTCGCGTTCGCCCTCGCCAATCACGACGGTCCCATCCATCGCCAGCTCGTTGAGCGCGGCGCGCATCGCCTCGACCGCAGCGGCATCGGCGGCCTTCTCATCGCCCCGGCCGATCAGCCTGGCCGCGCCGATCGCCGCCGCTTCGGTGACCCGGACCATTTCGAGCACAAGTACGCGGTCAAGCACGTGACTGGGAGTGACGGAACTGGCGGGGGTTGCGGTCGTGGTCATGGTGGGCTGATTGTCCTGCATAGGTATGTGAGCGCGCGCTTAGACGCGGGCGGGCGGCGTGTCGAGTAGGTCCCGCCGAACTGGTCCGGGTTGGCTGCCCGGCGTTCACTCAAGATTAAGCCCGGATCACGCTCTGTCCCCGCCGCGGAGGGGGACGGGAGTTGTGATGCGGCGCTTGGGCTTGGCCTTGACGGCACTGGTGCTGATCGCGCCGACAGATGTCCAGGCGCAGGCCCCGCCCGATCCGGCTGCGACCGACCGCGCCGTTGCCGAACGGCTCGAACAGGCCAAGGCAGTCTATGGCGTGAAGGATCCGCGCGCCGCCTGCCGGCCCAAAGTCGGCGATGAGATCGTAGTTTGTGCCGATCACGGCGAGGACCAGCGGGTGCCCTCAACCGCCGAGACGGACCCCAATTCGCGCGCGGCGCGCCGCGCGCTCGATGGCGGCATCCCGCGCGCGCCACAGTTCGATCGCGGCTATTGCGCCAGCTGCCAGCATTTCGGCTCGGTCCCGCCGCCTGTCTATTATGTCGATGTGACCAAGCTGCCCGCTGCGCCCGCCGGATCGGATGCAGAAGCGATCGCGAATGGCGAGAAAGCCGCGCCCTAATTATCCAGGATGTGCAGCACCAGCGGCGGCTCGCTCAGGCTGGCCGAGCCGTCGAGCAGGCGGACCGCTTCGCTGACCGCGCTTTCGGGGCCTTCGTGCGTGACCATCGCCACCATCACTTTGCCGCTATCGCCCGCGCGGCCCTTCTGGATCAGGCTTTCGATCGAGACCCCGGCATCGCGCAGCGCGGCCGTAATCTCAGCCAGCACGCCGGGCCGGTCGGCGACCATGAAGCGCAGGTAAGCGCGGCCCAGTCGGTGCCCAGTCGCGGCCGGGGCCAGCTCCTCGAGCTCGCTGACCGGGACTGAGAAAGCCGCTCCGACTTCGCCGCGCGCGATGTCGATCAGGTCGGCCACCACCGCGCTGGCGGTCGGGCCATCGCCCGCGCCCGCGCCCTGGAACAGCAGCCGCCCCGAAAAATTGCCCTCGGCGACCACCGCATTGGTCGCGCCGTCGACATGCGCGAGCGGGTGATCGCAGTGCACCAGATGCGGCTGAACCCGCTGGAACAGACCGCCTGCGGCCGTATCCGCCATCCCGATCAGCCGGATGACATAGCCCAGCGCCTCGGCCTGCGCGATATCGGCGGCGCGTAGCCGGGTGATGCCGGAGGTCTCGACGTGCGCGAAATCGACCTTCGCGCCGAACGCGATCGCGGCGAGGATCGACAGCTTGTGCGCTGCATCGGTGCCTTCCACGTCGAACGCCGGATCGGCCTCGGCATAGCCCTTGGCCTGCGCTTCGGTCAGCACGTCGGCAAAATCGCGGCCGGTGTCTTCCATCACGGTCAGGATGTAATTGCAGGTGCCGTTGAGGATCCCGTACACCCGTTCGATCTGGTTGGCCGCGGTACCTTCGCGCAGCGCCTTGATCACCGGGATGCCGCCCGCCACCGCCGCTTCGAACTTCAGCGCGACATGCTTGTCCTCGGCCTTGGCCGCAAGCTCCAGTCCGTGATGCGCGATCATCGCCTTGTTGGCGGTGACGAGGCCTTTGCCCGCCTCGATCGTGGTGCGGGCCAAGGCCAGCGCCGGTCCGTCCGAACCGCCGACCATCTCGACCACCACGTCGACATCGGCGCGCTCGCCCAGGATCACCATGTCGTCTTCCCAGGCATATTGCGACAAGTCGACCCCGCGCGGCTTGCTCCGGTCGCGCGCGCTGACCACGGTGACTTGCAAAGGCCGCCCGGCGCGGCGCGCGATCAGGGCGGCGTTGGCCTCGATCAGGCGGATCACGCCGACCCCGACCGTACCCAGCCCGGCAAGTGCAATCTTCAGCGGTTCAGCCATGGTGTCCCTCAATGTGCCCGCGCGCCTTAGGCAGAGCGCGCCGCGCGGGCAAGGGGAAGCCATGAGTGCATTGCGCGATGCGCTTGCCACCGGTCATCCCGGCGAAGGCCTGGACCCAGCGCTTCTGAATAGAAAACCGCGAAGCGCCGCTATTCCTTTGCTTTGACTGGGTCCCGGCCTTCACCGGAATGACGATCAAGAATGCGGCTGTTTACATTAACGCCGCGTTCGGGCGCAGGGCCCCAGTTGCGCGCGGACATAGGCATAGTCCTGCACGGCGGCATTGCGGTCATCATCGCCGGGCGAAGTATTGGCGTTTCCGGGCAGCGCGGGCGGCAGGAAGCAGGCGAGCCGGTACCAGGCCAGCGTGTCCCTCGCCGGGGCCGTGTCACTGGCGACCAGCTCGGAGAACGATACGCCCCATTGCGGCGCGCGGCCAGGGGCGCGGCTGACGGTGATTGCGGCCGGCTCACCGCTCGCCGAGACAAGGAAGATCTGGCTCTCGCCCGCTCCGGCCAGCTCGCCGCCGGTGTGGACCGCTTCGCGCACGCCGCTGATTCGCGGCGGGGCGGCGGGGGCATAAAGCTCGCGCAGCACGGTCTTGATCCGGGCGTCGAGACCCGCGTCCCACAGCAGCTGTGCATCGGGCGCGACCAGTTGCAGCTCGCCCGGGCGACCCGCGACCGTGCGCGCGAACAGCACGACGCTTTTTTTCTTGAATGCCGGCGGCTTGCCCTTGGGGTCGAGCGGCAGGTCGACCAGATAACGCAGCGCCTCGCCCAGCGGTGCCGAGCCGGCGATCAGCGCTTCGGTCCTGGCCTCGACATAGAACCGGCCCCAGCCGGGACGCAGGCCGCGCGCGCGCGCCGGCTCGACCGCAGCGATCTTGCGCGGCTGGGCCCGGATGACCAGCGGCGTACCATCGGCAAGGTCGGCCAGATCGGCGTATGTCGGGGGCGGCGGAAGCGCCACCGGGGCGCGCGAATCAGCCAGCGCGGTGCTCGCCACAAGCGCTGCGGCGAACATTGCCAAAATGCAGCGCAAACTGCGTGAGAACGGATTCAATTTTTCACCGGACATAGGGCAATGCTCAAAATGGCGCGCGGACAGGCGCAGGAATCGGCGGGTTTCCCAGCGGGTTGAGCCTAGCACAGGTGAATCGCGAGTTAACCGATAAAGCGTTGCGCGTTGGCTTACTCGCGGTTAAGGCTGACGCAAAACCGGGCCTAACAAAAGAAAAGGCTCGCGATCCGGCACTTACGGACAGAGGGTGTGCGCAAGTTTTCCGGATTGACCCGCAGGGTGAAAAAAATAAGTATTCAGGCGTCGACAATCCTTTGGGAGGGTTGGCGCCGGGTCCGGGTTTCGGCTCGGTGGGACTGTAATGGAGTGATGCGTCTGAATGGCTTACGCTGACCAAGAAATGAGCGGCAACAAGGTTGCTACTTTCGTCGTCGTTGCCTTGTTGCACTTAGCCTTGGGCTATGCGCTGGTTACCGGCTTGGCCTACGAAGGCTACAAGGCGATAGTCAAAAAGGTGACGACCATCGATATCAAGAAGGACGAACCCAAGAAGGAGGAAAAGCCGCCGCCACCCAAGAAGGATGCGGCTCCGCCACCGATCGTGGTGCCGCCGCCGCTGATGAATATCAACACGCGGCCGCCGCCAGTTGAAACGGTAGCCCAGGCGCCGTACGTTGCACCGGTTGAGATCCCACGTGCGGCACCCCCAGCTCCGGCCGCACCGCCGCCGCCGCGGATTCAGCCCAAGCCAGCCGTGCCCAAGGGCAACCCGGCCAGCTGGGCGACAACCAACGACTATCCGACCCGCGCCTTGCGTGAAGAACGGGCCGGGACCGCCAGCTTCCGGGTTTCTGTTGGCCCGGATGGCCGCGTCACCAGCTGCAGCGTCACCGGATCGAGCGGCAGCCCGGACCTTGACGAGGCAACCTGTTCGAACGTCACCCGCCGTGGCCGGTTTACCCCGGCCACCGACGGTGAAGGCAACCCGACGTCGGGAAGCTATTCGAACCGTATCCGCTGGGTGATCCCGACCGACTGACCGATTTCGGGCCGCAGCCTTGCAGGGTGCGGCCCCATGACACTGTTTAACTTTTTCTGCTTGAGAGGACTTTCGCATGATTTTTGACATTCTCACCGCTGCTGCCAACGCAGCCCCGCAAAACAAGTTCGGCTTCATGGAAGCCCTGATGCCGGGCGGTAAGCCCAACTGGATCTCGATCACCACGGTGGTGATTCTGGGGATCATGTCGTTCGGCACGTTCTTCATCCTGATCACCAAGTGGATCGAACAGAAGAAGATCATGAAGCAGTACACCGACATGCGCAGCTCGTTCTGGCGTGCGCCGTCGATCCGCGAGGGATCGGCCAAGCTCGAAAAGAACAGTGCCTGGCGCCAGATCGTCGAAGACGGCCTGACCGCCGAAGACCAGCACAGCAAGATGGTCAACGAGACCGACGCGCATGACTGGCTGACCGGCTCGCTCGCGCGTTCGGAACAGTCGATCAATGCGCGGCTGGCTTCGGGCCTGCCGTTCCTTGCAACGGTGGGTGCAACCTCGCCGTTCGTCGGACTGTTCGGGACCGTGGTCGGGATTTACGGCGCGCTGATCGCCATCGGCATCGCCGGTTCGGCCTCGATCGACAAGGTCGCGGGTCCGGTCGGTGAAGCACTGATCATGACCGCGCTGGGCCTGCTCGTCGCGGTTCCGGCCGTGCTCGCCTACAACTTCCTGCAGGCCCGCAACAAGCGCATCGCCGAGCATCTTCAGGGCTTCTCGACCGACGTGCTGGCCAACATCAATTCCAAGGGTGTGGTCAAGCCGGCGTTTGCTGCGGCACCGGCTGCCAAGGCAGTTCCGCCCAAGCCCGCCACTGCTCCGATGACCAACATGAACACCACGCCCAAGCCGTAATTCGCCATGCCGGGCTTTGCCGGGCGGCCTTCTACAGGCTGCCCGGCGGCCCGGATCGAACCGGATAGTTCACGCTGTGCAAGTCGGCGGTCCGGGGCAAATGCTAAGGATAGGATTTAACCCATGGCAATGTCAGTAGGCGGCGGCGGCGAAGAGAAGCCGATGTCGGACATCAATACCACGCCGCTGGTGGACGTGATGCTGGTGCTTCTGATCATCTTCCTGATCGCGGTTCCGATCGCCATCCAGTCGATTCAGAAGCTGCGTATCCCGATCTTCCCTTCGCAAGAATCGAAGGACAAGGTCGAGAACCTGCTGCTCACCGTGAGCACCACCGACAGCGGCGGCCGTTCGGCCGGTGACCCCGGGTTCGAAGGCGCACAGACCGGCGGTGAATGCCGCGTGTACTTCAACGGCATCACACCGGTCGATTCGACCGAACTGCTCGAACTTTCGGCCACTCGGCTCAGGAAGATTATCGAACGGGCCGGCGGGGTCGAAGCGATCAAGAACAACCCCGAGCAGATCCCCGAGGTGCACATTCGCGGTGACCAGAACGCACCGTGGCGCTGTGTCGCGGGTGTGGTGGCCAACGTCCAGTACGCCGGTTATCCGACTGTCGGGTTCATCTCGACGCCGGTCGATCCCAACGGCTAAGCGCCGCAGAACCAACTTTTTAGGAGCACCCCACCATGTCTATGTCAGGCGGCAGCGATGATGGCACGCCGATGATGGAAATGAACACGACGCCGCTTATCGACGTCATGCTCGTCCTCCTCATCATGTTCATCATCACCATCCCTGTGGCGACTCACGCCGTGAACATCGATCTGCCGGCACCCACGCCGCCGCCGCTTGTCCCACCTCCAAAGCACGACAAGAACAAGGTCTCGGTCACGCCGACCAATGTGATCACCTGGAACAACCAGCCAGTTGATCCAGGCCAGTTATTGTACCAGCTGCAAGCAACGCTCAAGATCAAGCCCGAGCCCGAATTGCAGTTCCAGCCCGATCCGCAGGCGGCTTACGATACCACCGCCAAGGTCCTGAACATCATCAAGGGATCGGGTGTGTCGGCCTTCGGGTTTGTCGGCAACGAGCAATTCATCCAGTTCAGCAAGGCCGCAAACGCGCCGCCCGCCAAGTAAGCTGGACGCACAACCATGCGAACGAGGGGGCGGAGCGATCCGCCCCCTTTTTCGTGGGCGCGTGGCTTCTGCAGATCCACCTTGACATTTTAATGTTATACTGTCTCATCTATGCGCAGGCATGAAGGAGCAGCGACATGACCCAAGCAGCAAGCACCCCGGCAACCTTCGGACCGCCGCTCGGAGAGATGAACACCACGCCGCTGATCGACGTGATGCTGGTTTTGCTGGTGATGTTCATCCTCGCGGTTCCGGCCGCGGTAAATCAAGTGCCGATCGACTTGCCGGTACCCTCGCCGATCGACGCGCATCCCGAGCTGCTCAGGCAGAACGACCTCACCGTCGCCGCAAACGGCCAGCTGGCCTGGAACGGTGCGCCGCTCGGTGAGGCCGAGCTGTTCACGGTGTTGCAGCGAGCCGCCAGAACCAGCCCCGAATCGCTGGTGCGCTTCCGTCCAGCCGGCGCTGCGCCTTACGGTTCGTCCGCGCGGATCCTTCGCCTGATCAAGCTCGCCGGGCTCACCAACTTCGCCTTTATTGGCAACGAACAGTACGCCGCGTTCGGCAAGGCAGCCTTGCTGCCAGCCTTGCGCTAGTCGCTCGGCACTTCGCCCGGATCGATCCGCATCGCCGCCCCGGCCAGCCCCTCCGCTTCAAGCAGCAGCTCGTCGTCGGCCATGCCTTGCGGCACCGCTTCGCGCCCGATCATCACCAGCACTGGGACCGCCAGCGGGCTGACCCGGTCGAGCTTGACGTGGCGCAGTTCATGGGCCGCCCGTTCGAGCAAGTCGGCCAGCCGCCCGACGTCGGTCATCCGCGCGCGCGCATCGGCCCAGGCGGCCTCGATCAGCAAGTGGCCGGGCTCATACTTGCGCAGCACGTCGTAAATCAGGTCGGTCGAAAAGGTTACTTGCCGTCCGGTCTTGCGGGTGCCGGGCTGCTGTCGCTCGACCAGTCCAGCGATCACCGCCACCTCGCGGAAGGCGCGGCGCAGGAGGTAGCTGTCCTGCACCCAGGCCGCGAATTCATCGCCCAGGATCTCGGCCGTGAGCAGCGCCGCCGGATCATCGACCGCGCGCAGCCCCCAGACTGCGAGCGCATAATCGTTCGCCACAAACCCGAGCGGCAACAGCCCGCGCTGTTCCATTCGCCGGGTCAGCAGCATCCCGAGCGACTGGTTGGCCGGCCAGCCTTCAAACGTGTAGAACACCGTGTAATGCCGCCCGCCGTGCGGAAAGCTCTCGACCAGCAGCTTGCCCGGCGCGGGCAGTTCGGAGCGCCAGTCCTGCACCTCGAGCCATTCGCGCACATCGTCGGGGAACCGCGCCCACCCTGCGCGATCGGCGAGCAGCGCCTGGACCCGGCCCGACAGGTGCGTGGTCATCGCCATGCGCTGGCCCATGTAACTGGGGATCTGGCCGTCCTGCTTCGCGGCGCGGACCACCAGCTGGGTCTCCTTCATCGCTTCGACTTCAAGCGCGAGCCCGGCGAAGCGGATCGTGTCGCCGGGGCGCAGGTTCGCAGCGAAACTTTCCTCGACCCGCCCGAGTGACTTGCCCCCTCTTCCCGGACCACGCCCCCGGAACACCACCTCGACCATCTCGCTATCGATGATGATCCCGGCGTTGAGCCGAAACCGCGCCGCCTGTTCGGGGTGCGTCAGCCGCCACAGCTCGTTGCCGCTCTCGTCCTTGAACCGCGTAATCCGGCGGAAGCGGTCGTAGGCCTTGAGCGCATAACCGCCCGTCGCGACGAATTCGAGCACCCGCTCCCACTGCGCGGTGTCGAGCCACGCGTAAGCCAGCGAACTGCGCACTTCATCCAGCAGCGCCGCGCCAGCGAACGGCCCGGCGCAGGCGCAAACCATGACGTGCTGCGCGAGCACATCGAGCCCGCCGGGGCGGAACGCCTCACCATCGCGCTGGCCTTCGTTGACCGCCTGCTGCGCCGCCATCGCCTCGAGGAATTCGAAGCGGTTGCCCGGGACCAGCAGCGCACGGCTGGGCGTATCGAGCCGGTGCCCCGCCCGCCCGATCCGTTGCAGCAGCCGCGAAGAACCCTTGGGCGCGCCCATTTGCACCACCAGGTCGATGTCGCCCCAGTCGACCCCCAGATCGAGGCTGGCGGTGGCGACCAGCGCGCGCAATTCGCCGCGCGCCATCGCCCCCTCGACCTTGCGCCGCGCCTCTTTCGACAATGAACCGTGGTGGATTCCGATCGGCAGGTTGCCGTCGTTGGCTTCCCACAGGCGCTGAAAGATGAATTCGGCAAGGAACCGCGTGTTACAGAACACTAGGGTGGTCCGGTTGGCCTTGATCGCCGCGATCAGCTGCGGCACCGCCCAGGCGGCGGCGTGCCCGCCCCACGGCACCCGCGCATCCTCGGGCAGCAGGATCGACAGCTCGGGCGGCGCGCCGTCCTCGCCCAGCACCAGCGCCACCGAATCGAGATCGCCCCACGGCGCGAGCCAGCCGCGAAAGGCGTCGGGATCGGCCAGGGTGGCAGATAGAGCGGCGCGCTGGAGACCCGGCGACAAGGCTTGCAGCCGGGTCAGTGCGAGCGCGAGCAGATCGCCGCGCTTGGTCGGCGCGAAGGCGTGGACCTCGTCGATCACCACCCGCTTGAGGGTGCTGAACAGCGCGGCGGATTCGGGATAAGACAGGAGCAGCGAGAGCGATTCGGGCGTGGTCAGCAGCACATGCGGCGGCTTGACCCGTTGCCGCGCCTTGCGGTCAGACGGCGTATCGCCGCTGCGCACCTCGACCCGCATCTTGAGCCCGAGCTCCTCCACCGGGGTCAGCAGGTTGCGCTGCACATCGTGCGCGAGCGCTTTCAGCGGCGAGACATAGAGCGTGTGCAGGCCCTCGGGCGGCGGCGCACCGTCCAGCCGCGAGGGACAGAAGTCCGCCAGAGTCGGCAAGAACCCGCCGAGCGTCTTGCCCGCGCCGGTATCGGCGACCAGCAGCGCGTGCCGCCCGCCCGCCGCGACCTCGAGCATCTCACGCTGGTGCCGCCGCACTGTCCAGCCGCGCGCGGCGAACCAGCCAGCAAGTTCGGGGGGGAGCAGGTCAAGCGACATCACCCGCACTTTGGCATGGATTGCAGGCACTTGGGAAAGGCATTTGCCGCCCGCGCCCGGCGCTGCCACTATCGGCGGCGAACAGGGGGATAACGATGCCAAACCGTCCACTCAACCAGACCGATGCGCTGGACGATTTCACCCGGCGTGAAATTACGCTCAATGGCCAGACCCGGCTGGTTTACATCGCCGGGAGCGGTCCGGCGGTGGTGGTGATGACCGAAATGCCCGGGATCAGCCCGCATGTGGCGCGGTTCGCGCGGTGGGTGCGCGATGCCGGGTTCACCGTCTATATGCCGCACATGTTCGGCAAGGACGGCGCGGTGCCGACTGTGCTGACTGCGGTCACGACGATCGCGCGGGCCTGCATCTCGAAAGAATTCCGCGCGCTCAGCGCCAATGCCTCAAGCCCGATCACCCAGTGGCTGCGCGCATTGGCGGCACTCGCGCACCAGGAATGCGGCGGCAAGGGCGTGGGCGCGATCGGGATGTGCTTCACCGGCAACTTCGCGCTGTCGATGATGCTCGAACCCGCCGTGCTCGCGCCGGTGATGGCGCAGCCGTCGCTGCCGCTGAACAACGCCGCCGGCATGGGGATCGGCCCCGACGAACTCAAGGCGGTCAAGGCGCGGATGGATACCGAAGACCTGACCGTGCGCGCCTACCGGTTCGAAGGCGACAGCTTCTGCAAAGCCGAACGCTTCGCCGCTTTCGCCGCAGCCCTCGGCGACCGGTTCGAACCGCGCGTGCTGGCGGATGGTGCCGCCAATCCCAATACGCCGATGAAAAACCCGCACAGCGTCGTCACACTCCACCTGATCGATGAGGCCGGCCAGCCCACCGTGCAGGCGCGTGACGAGATCCTGGAGTTCTTCCGGATGCGGCTGGTTGGTTAGGAGGTCTGGACAAATCATTCGACAGCTTCCTGCTTGCCCTTGCCCAAAGTGGACCGTCAGGAAACGACAACTTATCAGACGTACCGGGTCACTGGCTTCGGCATCGCAAGCGGACATTGTCTGATCTGCGTTTGTGAAACTTGGCGGACGGCTTAACAGCGTGAGCTGGTCGTCGGTGTCAAAACCGACCGGTTGTGACACCAAAATGGGTAATCCAAATGGGTCGGGTTGCTAATATTAAGACTTTCTGGTAGCCTCTATCCGTCCTGTAGGAGAGCAATCATGGCTGCTTATCCGACTGCGCGCGAGCAAGGCAGGTTGGCCCCACTGAAGTTTGAGCATGCCGGCCTCAGGACTGCGCGGCTCGGCCCCATGGTCGACTGGTATTGTGCGGTGCTCCACGCCGATGTCGCGTTCCGCAACGACTCCATCGCCTTTATTTCGTTCGACGAGCAGAACCACAGGCTCGCAATCATCGCCCGGCCGGGAACGGTCGAGCGCCCCGCGAATGCAGCAGGCCTCGATCACTTGGCCTTTACCTACGGCGACCTCGACGAACTGGCCGCGACTTACATACGACTAAAGTCGCTGGGGATCATCCCCGCCCGCGCAACCGATCATGGTTCCTCGACGTCTTTCTACTATGCAGACCCTGACGGCAATCAGGTCGAGTTGAAGGTGGACAGCTTTAGCACACAGGACGAACAGCACGACTGGCTTCGATCGTCCAAGTTCGCCGAGAACCCGGTCGGACGCGCAATCGACCCCGAGTCTATCTGTGCTCTAAATTAAGGCGCGGCACTGTTTCGGAACGCAGCAATGTCACGGTTGGATCCTCCCTTCGGTTCGTGAGCCACGCCGTTAAACAGCGCCGACGCTGCAATGACGAGCGGTGCAATGATAAGCATGAGTGCGCCTGCCCGTGCGAGATCGGGCACCCGCACTGGAGGCGTTGAAACCGCAATGGCCAGCCAGGGCGGGCCGGGAACGATGAAGCCGAGACTGGCGCACACGGCAGCAACGAACGCAAAGGGGACCGGATCGACGCCCAACCCAGTCGCCAAGGCAATCGCAACTGGCACGCCGATCGTGACCAGCGCAATGTTGTTGACCAGTTCGGTCAGCCATGCCGTGCACAGTGCGAGCAGCACGATCGCCAGCCACGGCGAGACTGCGTGGATGTCACGGAGTGGCGCTGCTAGCCACTGATCAAGCCCCGTCTGACCGATAGCTGCGCCCATTGCTATTACCCCGGCGATGATAAGCAGGATGCCCCAAGGGAGTCTGTCGAGATCGGACCACTCGACCATGCGCTGCCCGCTGCCTCCCGGTAGCACGAACAGCAGGATTGCAGCTGCAACCGCAATACCGGCATCCGACGCGCCAGGCAGGATCAGTCGCAGCAGCGGCATTCCCAGCCAGAAGGCGATAGCAACTGCAAATATTGCAATGACGCCCCGCTCCTGACCGGACCATTTGTTTGCGTCGGGAAGAGCATAAGACGCTACGCCGCCACCCGCCGCAGTCAACCGGAAGCGAAAGGCGATCTTTGTCAGGATCCACCAAGATAGCGGGACACCCGCAAGCGTGACGGGCAAGCCGAATGCCATCCAGTCGAGAAAAGTGAGCGACTCTCCCGTATGTTTCTGGAGCATCCCTGCTGCGAGCGCGTTCATCGGATTGCCGGTCAACGTCGCAAGGCTGCCGAACATGCATGCATAGGCGACGCCAATAATCATCGCGCAAGCGAAGTTGCGCGCCTGGGGGTCTTCGCGTGGCATTCCGACGGTCACTGATGCGGTCAACGCAACCGCGACCTCCATCATGATCGTGACAGCGACACTTGTCGCTATCCACATCGCAACAAACGCGCAGAGGATCATGACTGCCAGGATCAGGCGATGCGGCGACGCGCCTGACACTCGCACGGCCAGCCGGGCAATCCGCCAGTGCAGACCCGCCTTGCGCGCTGCTGCTGCAAGCACGATGCCGCCAAGCGTCAAAGCGAGGAGCGGCGAGGCGTGTGCGCGCACGGTTTCTTCAATTGGCATCACGCCAAGCACAGGCAAGAGCATGAGCGGCAGGAGCCCCGTCACGGGCGGTGGCACCGCTTCTCCAATCCACCAGACGACCATGATTGCCAGAATTGCCGCGACATGCCAGCCAGCTGCCGACAATCCGGTTGGAGCCGGCACAGCGAGCATGACCAAGAAAACAACAAGGCCAATTAGGCAGGCCCAAACGGACCGCATAGAATTCCCCTACAGCGTATCAGCGAGGCATAGTCTTAATCGGTCGTAAGGTAAACCTGACCAAGTTCTGACCGCATTTTTCAAACACCATACGAAATTCAGGGAGCCAAGTTTAAGTGATCCATATTCGGCAGACAGCGACGCCGCTGAAATGCACAATTAGGTTGTAAGGAGCTGTACCGATGTGAGTGTCACAACCGAACGGTTGTGACACAGGCAGAACGTCGACTTTTTGCCGTTTCCTCGCAAAAGCGGCCTGTCCGGAATCCACAACATTCGCGACATCAAACTTGTGCTGTTGCTGTGCCGAAAGCAGGCGGTCATTCAGGCCGGAATTTGCCCGCAGCCTAGTGCTCCGCCGCTTCCCCGCGCTCCAAACCTGACGCCGCCAGCTGCGCGTCAACCTCAGCCAGCAACCGGTCGAGCCCGGCCTGATCGCTGCTTTCGGCCCGGGCGACGAGCACGTCCTGGGTGTTCGAGGCGCGCAGCAGCCACCAGCCGTCCGGCGTGGTGACGCGGACCCCGTCGATATCGTTGACGTCCGCGCCCGAGGCTGCGAGTCGCGCCTTGACTTCGTCCACCACCGCGAACTTGCGGCTTTCATCGACCTGGAAGCGCAATTCGGGCGTATTGACCAGCGGCGGCATCTCGCTGCGCAGCTCGGTCACCGATTTGCCCAGCCGCGCTGAGGCGGCGATCAGCCGCACCGCAGCGTAGAGCGCATCGTCGAAGCCGTAGTACTGGTGCGCGAAAAACACGTGGCCGCTCATCTCGCCCGCCAGCGGCGCACCAGTTTCCTTCATTTTGGATTTAATCAGGCTGTGTCCGGTTTTCCACATAACCGGGTGTCCACCAAGCTGAGAGACTTTCTCGAATAAAGCCTTCGAAGCCTTCACATCCGCGATAATCGTGGCTCCGGGCTCCATTTTCAGAAGGTCCTCGGCGTAGATCATGAGCAATTGGTCGCCCCAGATGACCCGGCCTCCACCGTCGATCGCGCCGATCCGGTCGCCGTCGCCATCGAAAGCAATCCCGAAATCGAGCCTTTCGCGCGCGACCAGTTCCTTCAGATCGGCGAGGTTCTTTTCCTCGGTCGGATCGGGATGGTGGTTCGGGAAATTCCCGTCGACTTCGGTGAAGAGGGTAAAATGGCGGCCAGGAAGTTGTTTCACGAGCAGTTCGAGCGCGGGGCCAGCCGCGCCGTTGCCGGCGTCCCAGCCGATCGCGAGGTCAGCGAGCTTGGCGGTGTCGAGCCCGGCGAGCCCCTCGACCAGCCGGGCAACATACTCCCCAAGGATCTCGCGCGACTGGTGGCTGCCGCTGCCACTGGCCCAGGCGCCCTCCGCCGCGATCCGTCCCAGCTTCTGGATATCCTGCCCGAAAAACGGCAGGCCCCGAAATACCATCTTGAAGCCATTGTAATTGGCGGGATTGTGGCTGCCAGTTATCTGAATGCCGCCCTGCACATCTTCCATTGAAGCTTCGGCGTAATAAAGCATCGGGGTTGGTCCCATCCCGACGCGCACCGCATCCAGCCCGGCTTCGTTGATGCCCTTGACCAGCGCGGCTTCGAGCATCGGCGAACTCGTCCGCCCGTCATAGCCCACCGCGATTGTGCGTCCGCCGTCGGCCCCCAGCAGGGTCGCAAAGCCGCGGCCGATTGCATAGGCATCGGCCTCGCCCAAGGTTTCGCCGATGATCCCGCGAATATCGTATTCGCGCAGCACGGTGGCATCGAAGGTGTGGGTCAATTGGGTCAAGGCCTAAGATCCTGTCTCGGTTCGGTCAGCCGGGCGAGCAGCAAGTCCCGCGCGGCGGTGGCAGCGTGCACCGCCTCGTTGCTGCCGCCGCGGTCCGGATGAACCTGGGCGAGCAAGCGGCGGTGCGCCTCTGCTATGTCGATGCGCGAGGCGCCGCGATCAACCCCCAAGAGCCGACGCGCCATCGCTTCTTTTTGAGATTGTTCGCTGTTCTGAAGGATTTGCCACGGCCAGCGCCCGGTTGCCCAGCGGCAGACCAGGCAAGCGAAGAACGCAACGAACACCAATTTGGCCACTGCCGCTCAGGCCAGCGCGAGTTCGGGAGCAGGGCTCGCCGGCATCGGCAGCTTGAGCGCGGCGAGCAGCGCGCGCAGTTCCTGCCGGGCGACGAGGTGGCTGGTACCAAGCTCGCCCAGCTGGCCCTTGTCGAGCAGTGTAAGCCCCGAAGGAAACAGCTCACGGTAGATCACCCGTTCGGAAAGCCCGCTGGCGATGCGGAAGCCGACCCGCTTCGACAGCTCGGTCAACGCCGAATCGAGCCGCTTCATGTTGCGCGCCTCGGTGTGCTGGGTGCGGTTGCGCACCACCACCCAGTCCATCTCGCGGCGGCGCCCACCTGACTGGGAGTCCTTGATCGTGGTCATCGCCCGCTTTTTGCGCGCTTCCCAGATCAGCTCGGCATAGAACGACAGCTTGCGGACCTTGAAGGTTTCCGCATCGACTTGCCCGATCAGGTCGAAATCGACGAAGCTGTCGTTCAGCGGGGTGACCAGCGTATCGGCTTCGGTCGCGACATGGCGGGCGAACAGGTCGTCGCGCCCGGGGGTGTCGAAGATCAGGAAGTCGGCGTTTTCGCTCAGCGCCGCGATCTGTGCTTCGAGTTCGGCCAAGGTATCGCCGGTGAACACCTCGAACTGCGCATTGGGCAGGTTGATCGCGCGGCGGCGTTCGGTCTCGGCACGGTTCTCGAGATAGCGGTGCAGCGTGCGCTGGCGCGGATCGAGATCGAGCGCAGCAACCCGCGCGCCCTGATAGGCCAGCGCGATCGCGACATGGACCGCGGTGGTCGATTTGCCGGTCCCGCCCTTTTCATTGGCGAAGACGATGCGGTGCGGGCCGGAATGCGAAGTCACGTGGTGCTTGAACCTGTTTTGCAAGTGTTGCCGCAGCCAACCGCGCCGCCTAATGCGGGTGCTGTTTACTGCCAACGTCTTACCCAAGGGAGTGTTCCTGTGCAAACCGTGACGCAGCTTGATCCCCTGCGCCGTGCTGTGGCCATGCTCAAGGCGGACGGGCCAGTGGCATTGGTCCCGACCATGGGAGCGCTGCATGAAGGGCATCTGGCGTTGGTGCGCGAGGCGGCCAAGCGGGCGGCGCACGTGGTCGTCTCGATCTTCGTCAACCCGCGCCAGTTCGGCGCGAACGAGGATCTTGGGAAATACCCCCGCCAGCTCGCCGCCGATACCGCGCTGCTCGCAGCCGAAGGCGTACACCTGCTGTGGGCACCCGATGCTGCGGCGATGTATCCGCCCGGCTATGCCACCAACGTCGTCGTCGGCGGGGTCAGTCAGGGTCTGTGCGGCGCGGCGCGGCCGGGGCATTTCGACGGGGTCGCCACGGTGGTGTGCAAGCTGTTCAACCAGGTCGCGCCCGATCTGGCGCTGTTCGGCGAGAAGGACTGGCAGCAGCTCGCGGTGATCCGCCGCATGGCGCGTGACCTTGATCTGCTGCTCCCGCATGCGGACGCGATCATCGGGGTGCCGACCGTGCGCGAGGCCGACGGGCTGGCGCTGAGCTCGCGCAATGCTTTCCTCACTCCCGAACAGCGCCAGTCGGCGGCGGCGCTGCCGCGTTCGATGGCCGGAGCGATTGCCGCGATCCGGAGTGGCGCCCCGATCCGGGCGGCGATGGCCGCACTCACTGCCGCGCTGGAAGATGCGGGTTTCGCGTCGGTCGACTTTGCCGAAGTGCGCGATGCCGGTGACCTGACCCCGCTGGCCGAACTGGGCCCGGACCCCGCCCGCCTGCTGGTCGCGGCACGGATCGGCGGCACCCGGCTGATCGACAACATGCCGCTTCAGGCCGGCTGATCAACTTGGCGCATTTGTGCAAGTAGCCAAGGGAAAATACCTGCATTGAGGGTCCAGGCAGTGAACCCGTTGTGTTTGCTTCCGGGGGCATGGGCGGGTTTGCCAAGGCAGGCCCGCCCAACGCATTTCTGGCCCGGCCAACCCTTTGACAATGCTGGATGCCGATATTGGTCGAGTCCGGTTTCATACCGGCAGACGGGTTCGGGAAACCACAGAGCGCAAGGCGAAGCCGGTGGTGACCTGCTCCACGCCGGGCACTTTGGTCAGCCGGAACCGCAGGAATTCCTCAAACTCAGCCAGCGATCGCACCAGCACAAGCAACTGATAGTCGGCATCTCCGGTCATCAGGTAGCACTGCATCACTTCCGGGAAATCGCCGATTGTCGCTTCAAATGTGGTCAGTGTACTGTCATCCTGGCTGTCCAGGCGGACGCGGACAAAGGCATTGACCGCCAGCCCGACTTTAACCGGATCGACCAGCGCGACGTAACGCTCGATCACGCCCGACTGTTCGAGGCGTTTGGTCCGCCGCAAACATGGGCTGGCGGTGAGCCCGATCCGCTCGGCGAGCTCCTGATTCGTGATCCGCCCGTCATCCTGCAGCTGCGCGAGGATCGCGTGATCAAACGTATCGAGGAAATACGGCGCATTATTGCTCATTGTTGCTCTTTTTCGGCTAATTATGCCAATTTATTGCCATTTGCAGCGCAAACTTGCAAGTACCTGCTTCGGCAGAGCGACTACAATCGGGCGATGAACCACCTGACCGAGTCCTTGTTACCGCACCACGATCGCGAACGCATCGCCCCGCTCGAGCTGATCGACAGCCGGCTGCGCTGGCTGTCGGCGTGGATCATCCACAATGCCAACCACTTGCGCGAAAGCCGCGACGGCTTGAAGGTCGGCGGTCATCAGGCGAGCTGCTCCTCGATCTCGACGATCATGACCGCGCTCTACTTTCACGCCTTGCGCCCGCAGGACCGGGTCGCGGTTAAACCGCATGCCGGGCCAGTGCTCCACGCGATTCACTACCTGCTGGGCAACCAGTCGCTCGAGCAGTTGCAGGCTTTCCGCGGGCTTGGCGGCGCGCAAAGCTATCCATCGCGCACCAAGGACCAGATCCCGGTCGATTTCTCCACCGGGTCGGTCGGGCTTGGCGTCGCCATCACCGCCTTTGCCAGCCTGGTGCAGGACTACCTGATCGCGCACGGTCAGCTCGCCCAGGCCGATGCCGGGCGGATGATCGCGCTGATGGGCGATGCCGAACTGGATGAAGGCAACATCTACGAATGCCTGATCGAAGGGTACAAGCACGACATCCGCAACTGCTGGTGGATTGTCGACTACAACCGCCAGTCGCTCGATTCGACCACTGCCGACCGGATGTTCCGCCGGTTTGACGATATCTTTGAAACCTGCGGCTGGCGCGTCCTGACGCTCAAGCACGGCAAGATGCAGCGCGCGGTGTTCAAGCGCCCCGGCGGGGCGGCGATCGAGCGCTGGATCGATGATTGCCCCAATGCCGAGTATGCCGCGTTGACCTATCAAGGCGGCGCGGCCTGGCGGTTGCGGCTCAGCACCGATCTGCCGGCGGACAAGCTGGCGCTGGCGCTGATTGCCAGCATGGATGACACCGCGCTCTCGGCGTTGATGCTGAACCTTGGCGGCCACTGCATCGAGACCTTGCTGGAGGCATTTGCCGAGGCCGACGATGAGCGCCCGACCATGTTCATCGCTTATACCGTCAAAGGTTATGGCCTGCCGTTTCAGGGGCACAAGGATAACCACGCCGGGCTGATGAACCCGACCCAGATCGCTTTGCTGCGCGAAAGTCTGGGCATTGCCGAAGGCGCTGAATGGGAGCCATTTGCCGGCCTGGGCGATAACAGCATCAGCGATCTCAAAGCATTCATCGAGCCCACCCGCGCCGTGCTCGCCCGCGCCGCACCGCCCGCAGCGGCCATCCCGGTGCCCGACGCTGTCGCGGTTCCCGACGGGGCCGAGCAATCCACCCAGGCCGCATTTGGCCGGATCCTGCTGGACTTGTCCAAGTCCGGCCATGCCCTGGCCGACCGGATCGTGACCACTTCGCCCGATGTCACCGTCTCGACCAACCTTGGCGCTTTTGTGAACCAGCGCGGGCTGTTCCGGCGCCAGGAGCTCAAAGACATCTTTGCGGGCTACAAGATCCCCTCGCCGCAGAAATGGGCCGGCAATCTTGCCGGGCAACATATCGAGTTGGGCATTGCCGAGAACAACCTGTTCCTGCTGCTGGCCGCGCTGGGATTGTCCGGCCCCGTGTTCGGGCACCGGCTGCTGCCGATCGGCACGGTCTACGACCCGTTCATCGCCCGCGGGCTCGATGCGCTCAACTACGCTTGCTATCAGGATGCGCGCTTTCTGCTGGTGGCGACACCCGCCGGACTTACGCTGGGCCCCGAAGGCGGGGCGCACCAATCGATCAACACCCCGCTGATCGGCATGGGCCAACCGGGTCTGACCTATTTCGAACCGGCCTTTGCCGATGAGCTGGCGCTGCTGATGCACTGGGCCTTCGGTCATATCCAGGCGGACGAAGGCGGCTCGGTCTATCTGCGCCTCTCGACCCGGTTGCTCGAGCAACCGGCGCGCGCGGATGACAGCTGGAAAGTCGGCGCGCTGCGCGGCGCCTACTGGCTGCGCGCACCGCAAGCGGGGAGCCGGTTGGCGATCGCCTATATCGGCGCGATTGCACCCGAGGCGCTGGCCGCGTGGGAGGTGCTGCGCGAAGACCTGCCCGGGCTGGGGCTGCTCGCGGTTACTTCACCCGATCTGCTGCACCGCGATTGGTCGGCAGCCAATGCCTTGCGCGGCGGCGGCAGTGAGCGCCAGCCGAGCCATATCGAGACGCTGCTCGCCCCGCTGGCCCGCGATGCCGGCATCGTCACCCTGATCGACGGATCGCCGGCTGCGCTGTCATGGCTGGGCGGGGTCAGAGGTCACCGGATCAGCCCGTTGGGGATCGACCGGTTCGGCCAGACCGGCGACCTGCCCGATCTGTACCGCACCTACCGGCTCGATCCCGAGGCCGTGTTCGATGCAGCGGCGGAGATCATTCTCGCGGAGTGACGCCACGCAGAGCTGCGAAGCGGCTGATCAGCCAGCTTCTGAACACCGCTATGGCGGGATCGGCCAGATCGTCGGCATGCAGCTTGAGGTAGTAGCCGTAGCCATCCTCGATCACGGCGTCATACGGCATCACCAGTTGCCCGGCAGCAACCTCGGCCGCAAACATGTCGACATCGCCCAGCATGACCCCGCCCGAGGTCATCGCATATTTAGCCGAAGCGATCGCCGTATCGAACGCGAGCCCGCCCAGCATCGGCCGGGTGATTGCATTGCGCTGCAGGTAATCGCCCCACAGCAGATCGCGCGGCAGGCCGTCCAGCTTGAGGTGCAGCAACTCCTGCGCGGCCAGGAACTCCGCCAGCGATTTGCCCGGCGCCGCCGCCGCAGTTGCCGGTGAACAGAGCGGTGCAACCCGGACCATCCACAACAGATCGGTGATCCGGTCATCGATGTTGGGGCGGTCATAGACAATCGCCATGTCGAGCTCGGTTGGCGGCAAGCCGGTGACATTGGCGCTGGATACGTCGATCCGGAACTCTGGATGGTCACGATGGAAGTCGCCGAGCATCGGCATGAACATCTGCTGGAGCAGCGAGGGCGGCACATGCAGCCGCATTGCCCGCCCCGGCACGCTTTCGTCGCGGATCGCATTCATCGTCTGCTCGATCCGTTCCAGCGACTTGGCGACGACTGCCAGCAGCTCTTCCCCCGCCGGGGTGAGCGACAAGCGGCCGGTGTCGCGCTCGAACAGTTGCTTGCCCAGCAGGCTTTCGAGTGCGCTGACATGGCGGCTCATCGCGCTTTGTGAAACCGACAGCGCCGCAGCGCCGCCGGTGAAGCTCAGATGCTTGCCGACCGCTTCGAAGGCCCGCAGCGCGTTAAGCGGCAGCCAGCGCCGATTCATGGCAGACTTGTTCGCGATGGCCTGGCCTTTTCAGTTCCGAGTGACGGCGCTGCCCTGATAGGCAGACTATTCGAGATAGGGCCATGCCTAAAGTCGATTTCTCTATCGCTGGTTCCTGGGTCATGATCCTGCCTGACAAGCTCTGGGGAGAATTTTGATGTCCGATCTGGCATGGGCTGCCGGCCAATTCGCCGTGCGCCGCGAGGACCATAGCTTGCCGCAGGGTCTCTATCTCGATCAGCGCGCCTATGAATTCGATATGGACGCGATTTATGGCCACAGCTGGCTGATGGCCGGGTTCGAATGCGAACTGCCCAAACCCGGCAGCTACCTGGCGTTGACCGTGGGCCAATGGCCGGTGCTGATCACCCGCAATCGTGACGGCGAGATCAAGGCTTTTCACAACAGTTGCCGGCATCGGGGATCGCAAATTTGCAAGCCGGGCACCGGCTCGGCCGCACGGCTGGTCTGTCCCTATCACCGCTGGACTTACGACCTCGATGGCGGCTTGCTTGCGGCGGGGCGCATGCCCGACGATTTCAGCAAAGCCGAACACGGGCTGAAACCGCTGGCGATCGAATGCATTGCCGGGGGCATGTTCATCTGTCTTGCCGAAACCCCGCCACCGATTGCAGACTTTGCCGCGAAATTCGCCGCTTATGCCGCTCCGCACGATTTCAAGAATGCCAAGCTGGCAGCTTCGGCGGTGCTGGTGGAACATGCCAATTGGAAGCTGGTGATGGAAAACGCGCGCGAGTGCTATCACTGCGCCACCGGGCATCCTGAACTTTCCAAAACTTTCCCGGTGGGGATGTCCAAGCATTTCGATCTGGGCGAAAATGCTCGCAATGCCGCCTTTGCTGACCGGATGGACCGGCTCGGTCTGGCCCATGCTTCGGTCGAGGGACACTGGTGGCAAGTAGCGCGCTTCGCATTGAACGAAGGGTGCCGATCGATTTCGGGGGATGGACAGCACCTTTCCAAAAAGCTGATGTGCGAAGCGGATGCGGGCGACCTCGGCTCGATGCGCTGGGCGATCGACCCGCACCTGTTTGCCCATGCCACCGCCGATCATACCTTCATGTTCAGCTGCATGCCGGTTGGCCCGACCGAAACGCACGTGTTCAGCAAATGGCTGGTCCACAAGGACGCGGTCGAAGGGGTCGATTACCAGCTCGACCAGCTGACCGATCTGTGGACCCTCACCAACCTGCAGGACAAGGAACTGGCCGAGAACAACCAGGCGGGCGTAATCAGTCCGGGCTATACCCCCGGGCCTTACTCCGAAGACGCCGAGATGCTCGTGATGCGCTTTACAGACTGGTATTGCGACAAGGCGCGTGCATACCTTGCTGCCCATGTCGATTGATCCGCCCACCGGTTTGAGACCGGAAACGCTGGCCGTAGCTTTCGGCTATGATCCGCACAGCGCATCGGGATCGGTCAAGCCGCCGATCTACATGACCTCGACCTTCGTCTATCCCTCGGCGCAGCACGCCCGCGATGTCCACCAAGCCTTCTTTGACGGCACCGGCCCGCTGGCAGGGGCCGAGCAGCACATTTATGCGCGGCTCGGCCACCCGGGGCTGGACATTCTCGAAGCCCGGCTGGCAGCGATCGACGGGGCCGAGGCGGCGGTCGCCTACAGCAGCGGAATGGCCGCGCATTCCTCGATCGCGCTGGCCTTCTTGCGCCCGGGAGACAGCGTGCTGCACGGCAGGCCGATCTATGGCGGCGTCGATATGCTCTACAACAGTGTCATGCCGCAGTACGGTTGCCACGCCGCTGCTTATCTCGATGGAACTGACGAAGCGGCAGTGCATGCGGCGGCCGATCAGGCGCTGGCCCAAGGCCCGCTCAAACTGATCATCGCCGAAACGCCGGCCAATCCCACGGCGGCGATCATCGATCTGGATCTGATGGTGCGGCTGGCCAATAAGATCGGCGAGCGGCAGGAGCATCGCCCGCTGGTCGTGGTGGACAACACGCTGCTCGGCCCGTTTGCCCAGCGCCCGATCAAACAAGGTGTTGACCTGTGCATGACCTCATTGACCAAGTACTGCGGCGGGCACAGCGACCTGCTGGCCGGCGGGGTGAGCGGTCGGCGCGAACTGATCGAACCGCTCAGGGCGATGCGCACCACCTGGGGCAACCACCTCGACCCCTATACCGCGTGGCTGGTGACCCGCAGCCTTGAATCGGTTCACGTCCGCACCGAACGCGCCATGAGCAACGCCCGCTCGGTCGCAGAATTCCTGCGTGATCACCCCAAGGTGGCGGGGGTCACCTACCTCGGTTTCCTGCCCGAAGGCAGCCGCCAGCGCGCGGTTTATGACCGGCAATGCCAGGCCGCGGGATCGACCTTCTCGTTTCACCTCCACGGCGGCGAGGCCGAGGCCTTCCGCCTGCTCGACCAGCTGCGCCTGCTCAAGCTGGCGGTCAGCCTGGGCGGATCGGAAACGCTCATCTGCCATTCGGCCAGCACCACGCACTATGCCCTCTCGCCCGGGCAGCGGCTAGAGGGCGGAATTGCCGATGGCACGATGCGGTTGTCAGTCGGACTTGAACATGTCGATGATCTGATTGCAGATCTCGCGCAGGCCTTGGAAGCAGTTTGATGGAACTCAATTTCACCGGAACGGACCTCTGCGCGGTGGGCGGCACCCGCAGTGCTGCCGAGGCGAACTATGACGTGGTCGTGGTCGGGGCCGGGCCGAGCGGCATCGCTGCGGCCCTCGAAGCGAAACAAGCCGGCGCGTCGGTGCTGCTGGTCGACGAAAACCCGGTTTCCGGCGCGCTGATGGGCAATGACGTGCCGCTCTATTTCGGTGGCCGGATGACCGCGGCGACGCAGCACAGCGAGCGGATGCTGGAAGCGGTGTTCATGTCGATGCCCGCGCTTGAGGAAGCCATGGAGGCCGGAGTCGAGCTGTTGCTCGGCACTTGCGCCTGGGGGGTCTACCGCAATGGTCCTGGCGTGCAGAGCCTGCCCGAACGGGTGGTCGGTCTGGCTGACGCGGAGCGTTCGTGGCTGGTCGGGTTCGGCCGGATTGTGCTCGCCACCGGGGCCCGCGATCTGGCGCTGGCCTTCCCCGGCTGGAACCAGCCCGGCGTCATGGGCGCGGGCGCCCTGCAGATGCTGCTGACCCGCTATGATGCCTTTGCCGGCCGCCGCATACTGATCCTGGGATCGCATGACCTGGCGCTGGAAACCGCCTTGATCGCGGTCGAACATGGGCTCGAAGTGGCCGGACTTGTCGAAGTGCGCGCCGCACCGCAAGGCTCGGCCGACCTTGTCGCCCGGCTGGGCGCGGCCGGGATTGCCATTCACTGCAGCGCAGTGATCGTTTCGGCCAAGGGCGGGATCGACGGAGTTGAGGCTGCGACGCTGACCACGGGTGAGATCATCGCTTGTGACACCATCTGCGTAGCGGTGGGACTGGTCCCCTCGATCGAACTGGTCGATGCCATGCACGGCCCGCGCGAACTCGATGGCAAGCGCGGCGGTTATGTGCCGCGCGGCGAAGAGTATGTCTCCGCCGTCGGCGATTGTGCCGGTCTGGCCGACAGCGGGTTTGACCACGTCGAGTACCGCATGGACTGGGTCCGCGCGCTGGCCTCGGTTTGTGCGCCCGACACGATCATCTGCCAGTGCGAGGACGTGACCCGCGCCGACCTCATCGGGGTCCAGCCGCCCAATTACCTCACCCGCCCGCCTGCGATGTGCGCCCGGTCGCTGGAAACCTTGCTAGAGGACGGCCCGGCCAATCCAGACCAGATCAAGCGGCTGACCCGCGCCGGGATGGGGGTCTGCCAGGGACGCCGGTGCCGTGATCAGGTTGCGATGCTGCTGGCGATCGAAGCGGGGCAGCCGTTCGGCACGATCCCGCTGGCCAGTCACCGCGCTCCCGTGCGCCCGCTGCCAATGAAGATCCTGGCCGATTGGAACGAACCCGCCGAAATGGAAGCGGCATGGGACGTGTGGTTCGGAATCCCGACGCAATGGGTGCCGGTCCAAGACATTGGTACACCCTATGAGGACGAGCATCGTGGCATGCTTTATACGGGGATGTACGAATGAGCGGGTCGGAAGTTGTCATCGTCGGCGGCGGCGTCACCGGCCTGAGCGCTGGATGGTGGCTGGCGCGCTCCGGCGTCAAAGTGACGGTGCTCGACAAGTTCATCGTCGGGTGGGAAGCATCGGGCCGCAACGGCGGCGGTGCATCGCATTATTCCAGTCCCTTGTTCGATGAAGAGCAGCGCCTGTGGCCGCAGATGGACGACCTGCTCGGCTATCCGACCGAGCATCAGAAGGAACGCATCCTGATTGCGATGACCGAGCGGCAATGGGAGCAGTATCGCTTCGTCGCCGAACGGCACAGGCGGCTTGACCATCCGGTCGAGGTGCTCGACGTGAAGCAAGTGCAGGACGCCGTGCCGCTGGCGGGCGACAATTGCTTTGGCGGAGTTCACTACAAATTCGGCGGCCACGCCAATCCGCAGCGCAGCGTCCAGGCCTATGCCTGGGCCTTGCAGGATCTTGGCGGGACGATCATCCAGCATAACCCGGTGACGGGTTTTGAAACGGCCGGCGGCAAAGTGACCGCGGTCAAGACCGCCAGCGCGACCTATGGCTGCGACGCAGTCGTGGTGGCGGCCGGGCCGCAGATCCCGCACTTGATGGCCCAGCTGGGTGTGACCATCCCGCTCGCCTCGGCGCGGGCAGAGATGATTGTCACCGAACCCGCGCCGATGATGCCGCTGGGCGGGGTTGATGGTCACAAACTTTACGGCCGCCAGACATTGCGCGGCAACCTTGCCTATGGCGGCGGGCCGCACGAATGGATCGACGTCGACGAGACGGGTCCGGCTGCACGCCCCTCGACCCCGCTCGCCCGCAATCTTGCGCGGCGGTTGGCCGAGCTGTTGCCCAAGGCCGCGCACCTCAATGTGATCCGCAGCTGGGCCGGGGTGATCGAAAATTCGCCCGATGGCCGCCCGATTATCGATCGCCTGACCAGCCCCGACAATGTCGTGGTCGCGTCGATGTCCGGGGTCGGATTTGGTCTGTCACCGGCTTCGGGCCATGCCATCCGCGATCTGGTGATCGACGAAGCGTGCTCGTTCGCCGATATCAGCATTCTGGGCCTGTCGCGCTTTGCCGGGCTTGAGGCTGATTGGCGCGAGCAGCGCGGGTGGATGCCGATTGCATGACCAGCTATTCGGCGCTCGGGTTGCTGCGCGGGGTCTTCAACGACCAGAGCCACTGGCAACCGGCGTGGCGCGATCCTGAGCCCCAGGCCAACTACGATGTGATCATTATCGGCGGCGGCGGACATGGCCTGGCCACCGCTTATTACCTGGCGAGCGTCCACGGAATCCGCAACGTGGCGGTGCTGGAAAAGAGCTGGATCGGCGGCGGCAACACCGGCCGCAACACCACGCTGGTGCGTTCCAACTACCGCCAGAAGCCGCTGCACGATTTCTTCGAATTCGGGCTGAAGATGTGGGAGCATCTCTCGGACGAACTTAACTACAACGTGATGTTCAGCCCGCGCGGAGCCTTGATGCTGGGGCACAGCGATAGCGATATGACCCGGCTGGCCGAACGCGGCGATGCGATGCGGGTGGACAGTATCGATGCCGAACTGCTCAGCCGCGACCAGGTGGCAAAACTTGAACCGCAGCTCGATATGTCGCGCGATGCGCGCTTTCCGATCGAAGGCGGGCTGATCCAGCGGCGCGGCGGCACCGCCCGGCACGATGCGGTGGCTTGGGGCTATGCCCGCGGCGCGGACCGGCTGGGCGTCGATATCATCCAGAAATGTGAAGTCACCGGATTTGTCCGGCAGGGCGATGCCGTGGTCGGCGTGGAGACTACGCGCGGCCGGATTGGCGCTGGCCGGGTGGCAATTTGCGTGGCGGGACACAGCGGTCATGTCGCCGCGATGGCCGGGCTGAAACTACCGGTGGAAAGCCAGACCTTGCAAGCGCTGGTCACCGAAGGCGTCAAGCCGATGATCAACGGCGTGATCATGTCGCAGTCGCTCCATTGTTATATCAGCCAGTCGGACAAAGGCGGGATCGTGATGGGCGGCGATCCGGACAACTGGCCTAGCTATGCCCAGCGCGGCCAGCCGATGGTAACCCAAGGGGCGATTGCGCAGGCGATCGCGCTGGTTCCGGCGCTCTCGCGGCTGCGGATGCTGCGCACCTGGGGCGGGGTCACCGATATGAGCTTCGACGGCTCGCCGATCATCGGCCCGACCCCGGTGCCGGGTCTCTTCCTCAACGGGGGCTGGTGTTACGGCGGGTTCAAGGCAACCCCGGCCTCGGGTTGGACCTATGCCCACACGCTGGCCACCGGCACGCCGCACAAGCTGAACGCTCCGTTCGATCTCGGCCGCTTTGCCCGCGGTGACACGATCGACGAAAACGGCGTCGGCCCGCTGCCGAACCACCGCTGAAAGGGGCGCTGACGTGTTACTGATTACCTGCCCCCACTGCGGCCCGCGTGCCCAGACCGAGTTCAGTTACGAACGCACGGTCGATTCCGTCGTCCAGCCCGGGGCCGCCCCCGCCGAAGCAATGGCGCGCCTGTTTACCCGTGCCAACCCGCGCGGGCTCGACGATGAAATCTGGCGCCACACCTTTGGCTGCCGCGCCTGGCTGGTGCTGACCCGGCACCGCATGACCCATGCCATCACTGCGATCCGCGCCGCCGGCCCGGAGGCTTTGCCATGAACGGACCCCGGCGTGGCGGTGCGGCCGGCGCGATCCGCTTTACGTTCGATGGCCGGGCGCTGCTGGCCCGCCCGGGCGATACGCTGGCGGCTGCCTTGCTCGCCAATGGCATCGGGCTGGTGGCGCGCAGCTTCAAGTACCACCGCCCGCGCGGGATTATGGCCGCCGGGGTGGAAGAACCCAACGCGCTGGTGACAGTCGGAGCCGGGGGCCGCGAAGAGCCCAACACCCGCGCGACCGATTTGTTCGTCTATGACGGGATGGTGGCGCGCAGCCAGAACCGCTGGCCCAGCCTGGCATTCGATGCGGGGTCGGTGCTTGGGCTCGCCGCGAAAGCCTTGCCCGCCGGGTTCTACTACAAGACCTTTTTCGGCTCGGCCAAACGCTGGATGTTCTACGAATGGTTCATCCGCCGCGCCGCCGGGCTGGGCGATGCTCCAACTGCAGCGGACCCCGATCGCTTTACCCAGCGCGCGGCGTTTTGCGACGTGTTGGTGGTTGGGGCCGGACCGGCCGGACTGAGCGCAGCTTTGGCTGCGGCCGAAGCCGGCGAACGTGTCATGCTGGTCGAGCAAGACCGCATTCTTGCGCCGTCGCTGGTCCGCGATCCGCAGGACCTCGATCCGGCCTGGGCTGAAGCCACGGCGGCGCGGATCGGTGAGCTTGGCGGTCGGATCCTGCTGCGGACTACGGCAGCAGGCTATTGGGACGATAACCTCATCACGGTGAGCCAGCGCCTGGCGGAACCGGGCGAGCCGCCAGCGGGCGGGATCGCCCAGCGGCTGTGGCATGTCCGTGCCGGCCGGGTAATCCTGGCCACGGGCGCGCTGGAACGCCCGCTTGCGTTCGCGCACAATGATCGCCCGGGAGTGATGCTCAGCCAGGCGGTGCGCACTTATGTGCGGCGCTTCGGTGTGGTCCCGGGCCGCCGCGTGGTGATCGCAGCCAACAACGACGATGCCTACCTCACCGCTACGGCTCTGCGCGATGCCGGTGCCGAAATTGTCGCGGTGCTCGATACGCGCCCGGTGCCGGCCGGAGCGACCAGCGGATTTCCGGTTCACAATGACGCCATGCCGCTGGCGACCAAAGGCGCGCGGCATCATCTGCGCGAAGTCAGCGCCCGGGTCGGCGGCAAGGTGATGCACTGGCGGGCCGACTTGCTGGCGATGTCGGGCGGGTTCACCCCGGTGGTCCACCTCCACATGCAGGCTGGCGGCGCAGCGCTCGAATGGGATGACGCCAGCCAGTCGTTCCTGCCCGGCGGCGCGCGGCAAAACGTTGTATCGGTCGGGTCCGCGGCCAGCGTGGCTCCAGTCGGTCCAACCCCGCCGCCGGAAAATCCGGGCAAGGCGTTCATCGATTTCCAGAACGACGTCTCGCTGGGCGATGTCGATCTCGCCTGGGCCGAAGGGTATCGTTCGGTCGAACACCTGAAGCGCTACACCACGTTGGGGATGGCGACCGATCAGGGCAAGACGAGCAACATGGCGGCGCTTGGCCGGCTCGCTGAAAAGCAGGGCGTGGCCATTCCCGAGGCCGGCCTGACCACCTTCCGCCCGCCCTACACGCCGGTCACCATGGGGCTGCTCGCGGGCCGGACCGAGCGCGATGCAGGCGCACATTTGCGCCGTCTGGCGCTCTTCGATGTGCATCAGGCAAAGACGCCGATCTGGCAGCCGCTGGGGTATTGGAAGCGCCCGCGCGCCTATCCGCAGGGTGGTGAAAACTTGGCCGAAGCTGCCTTGCGAGAGGCGCGCAGCGTGCGCACCGCAGTGGGCATGACCGACGTCTCGACCCTCGCCAAGTTCGAAGTCAGCGGGCCGGACGCGGTGCAGCTGCTCGAACTGGTCTGCGCGACCACGGTGGGCAAACTGGCAGTCGGGCGCGGGCGTTACACTTTCATGCTGCGCGAAGACGGGCTGGTCTTCGATGACGGCACGGTGTGGCGGCTGGCCGAAAATCGTTACCTCCTGACCAGTTCGACCGGCGGGGCCGACCGGATGGCAGTTCACCTCTCCTACGTCCGCCAGTTCCTGTGCCCCCAGCTCAAGGTTTCGGTGGTCAATGTGCAGGAGCATTACGCGGGGATTGCAGTGGCCGGGCCAACCGCCAAAGCAGTGCTGGCCGGGCTGATCGGCGAAGAGGTGCCGCGCCACATGTCGGCAGTTGGCGCTTCGATTGCGGGGAGCCCGGTCATGGTCCTCGCGGCGAGCTACAGCGGCGAGCGGGCGTTCGAAATCTATGCCGAAGCCAGCCTTGCCGAACCGGTCTGGAACGCCTGCGAGGCCGCAGTCACCGCGCAGGGTGGCAGCCTTTACGGGATGGAGGCGATGGAATTCCTCCGCATCGAAAAAGGGCATTTGGTGGTCGGCGGCGAAGTCGACGGCCGGCTGACCCCGCATGACCTTGCACTCGACAAGATGCTGAACAAGGCTGGCGGCTATATCGGCGCCGCCGGGCTCGCCCGCCCGGGGCTGACCGCACCCGGGCGCAAGCAACTGGTCGGGCTGGAAGCCATCGCCGGAACGATCCCCGAAGGCGCGATGCTCGTCACCGCCCTCGGCCAGCCAGCCGGCGGCCACGTTACCGCAGCCGCGCGGCGCGTGCTCGAAAGCGGCTCGATCGCACTGGGCCAGCTGGTGGACGGCTTCGCCCGGCACGGCGAGGAGCTTGTTGCAACGTCGCCCACCCGCAGCCAAAGCGCGGCGGTGCGCGTCGTCGCTCCGCACTTCTATGACACGGCGGGAGAGCGGTACCGTGACTGACATAACGATCACCGCCTTGCCTGCTGCGCCGCTCCATGTGTTCGAAATCTGGAGCAACCCCGCAGTCGTCGCCAACCGCTTTGAAGCGGCGCTAGGTAGCAGTTTGCCTGTTCTAGGTGCAGCTCTGCAACTGTCGGCAATGCGGCTGATCCGTTACGAACCGACGGTCTGGCTGGCCGAGGGCGATCCTGCCGGCTTGGCCGAAATTCTTGGCGCTGATGGCAGCTTGACGGCGATCGGCGGCGGCGTGGTGCGAGTGCGGCTGGGCGGGCCCGGCTGGCGCAGCCTGCTGATGGAAGGCGGCGTTTTCGATGCTGAATCGGCCGATTTTGCCGCCGGGTCCAGCGCCGCAACGCTGATCGATCACGTCAACGTCCGGCTTTATGTCGAAAGTGATGACGCCTGCCTGGCCTATGTCCCGCTAAGCTATGCTCGCGACATGATCCA
Organism: Sphingomonadaceae bacterium; assembly: GCA_025359425.1. GTDB lineage: Bacteria > Pseudomonadota > Alphaproteobacteria > Sphingomonadales > Sphingomonadaceae > Novosphingobium. The sequence goes on along the minus strand of JANYGC010000120.1, from coordinate 34,150 downwards.
CTTTTGGACCGTCGCGGCAAAATCGCTGGTTTAGCTGTTACCGTCCTGCAGCCGCATGGCGCAGGGTCAGCCCCTGCGCATGACGGCGCTGGAAGCCCTTCCACAGAGTGACGCCGTTCCCACCCGGACTATAGGCGCTCCACGGCGTTTTGTCGGGGGCGTTCCAAACGCCATCGCCGGCATCTTCAACAGGTAGGTCGAGGAAACTGCTCATGCCGGTATCATGCTTGAGGTGGACCGCCAGGAACGCGGTTATGAAGTGCAGGTTGATCGCGTTGACGCGGTCGGCCCGCCAGATCGGATCTTGAAACCAATCTATGTCCCACAGGTTGCCGCGCATTTGCGCAGGTGCGGGGCTGAGTCCGATGTCGTGGCCGGCTTGCCTGAATGTCAGCAAATATCGATCCGAGTTCTTCGCATTCTCAAAATCGGCAAGCGCTCCGGTCTTATACTCGACGGTCAGGTCAGCATCGCCCTGGATCAGCAGCAACGGCGCGGTGATGCCGAGCAGGCCTGCGCTCCCCCATGCACTGCGCGGCGCGCCGCCGGCCGGGGCGATGGCCACGATCGCCTTGACCCCCGGAACCTTGCCCTCGGCCTCGGTCGCAGCACCGCGCGCTAGCCGTTTCATCCACCCTCCTGGAACCTGGCCCATGTTCGGACCATCGGGGTCAAGAGTGGCACCACCAGCGGCAAGGACTCCGTAGCCGCCCTGCGAATACCCGATCAGCGCCAGTTCAGCGGGGTCGATCAGCGCGCCCAGATCGCGGCGCAATTCGGCCGCAACGAAGGCAATATCGACCGGCCGGTTGAAGTTGGGCGCAGCCCGCTTGTCGGCCGAGACTATATAGGGGTCGGGATCTTCGTGATGAATGGCGGCAACGACATAGCCTTTTGAGGCCAGATTCTCAGTCAGCCAGGTCATGACTGCCGGGGCATTGCTGTAGCCGTGCGAAAAGATCACCAAGGGGTAGCCTTGCCCGTCTGGCGCGGCGCCGCGAATTGCAAGACCGGGCACGGTGAACTTGGCGGGGGGTCTGGGAGGCTCCCCGTAAAGGCTGCCTGCATAGGTCACCGGAGCCGCGCCGCGCCGGGCCTTGGCCGGGTACCAGATATCGACGGTCAGCGCACGGTCGTGGAGGTGGACGCGCCCGGTGGCAGGATCGGCATTGAGCAGATCAGGCTGGGCCTTGTGGACCAGGGTCACGCTGCGAAACCCTACTGCGTGCGGACCAAGCGGTGCCAGTTGCGGTGCATCGATGCCGGGCACACTGGGCGGCAGCGGCGCGCCGGGACTGGCAGCAACCAGCAATGCGGCGAACGCCATCAGGGTAGCTGCGGTCAAGCGTGCCATGTGATCTGCTCCTCCAACCAAGGCATTTGCGCAATCAGCGGTGGGAACGTCACCGCCTTGAGTTCGCTCGCACAGAGCCGGGCGACCTCCTGGGGCAGCGCGCCGAGCTCGCCGGCCCGGGCCACCACTTGTACGGTGCGCGAAAACCGGCCGCGCGGCATCGGCTCGATCCGCGTCTTGCGCAGCAACTCCGGCGATGCGGACAGGCACACTGGCGAGGTTATCGTCCAGCCCAGACCAGCCGCTACCAAAGCCAGCTGTTGATGCGATGATTCCACTTCCACCACCTGGCGCAGGCCAAGCTTGAGCCGCATGATCTGACGTTCGATCTGCTGCCCCATGCCGGTCAGTCGCGAGAACCGGATGAACGGCAACTCGCCGGGATCGGTGTCGATCTGCAGCGGCTTTTTATAACTCGCCGGCAATACGATCACGAAGCATTCCTCGAACACCGGGTGCAATTCGAGGTTGTCCCGGTGTTCAAGATTGAAGCTGCCGGTCAGGAGCATGTCGATGTCGCGCGCCATAAATTCGTCCTGATGCTCAAGCGAAATACCCGAACGGATGTTCCACCGCCCGGCCCGGTCGCCCAGGCGGGAGAGAATGGCAGCGGTGAGCTGATTGGCCAGACTGAACGACATTGCGATCGTCAGGTTGCTCAAGGGCAGATTGGCGCCAGCGCGGATATCGTCATATGTGCTGCGTGCCAGCGCGAGCAGCCGCCTGCCGCGTTCAACCATCGAGCGCCCGCTTGTCGTCAGCCGCAGCGGACGCATCGAGCGATCAAATAGCGGCATTCCGATACTTCCTTCCAGCCGCGCTATGGTTTGCGATACGGCCGACTGGGTGATTTGCAAATGCCCGGCACACTGCGACATTCCGCCCAGTTCGACAGTCAGAATGAAGACCTGAATTGCGTGAAGATCGAACTCCTGCGCAGGCTTCATGGAATGCCCCGATCGTTCAGAATTGCCCTTGTCCCGGCCGACTATTACCGACTCCTAATATCTACTATACGCTTGTGCCGGGTTGCTGCTAGGCCCATTTTGAGTAGTCGCCCTGGCACCCTTGGAGGCTTGGCCGGAACGGCGATCACGGCCGGACGAACGCCGGGTCGGCATCGCCGATGAACCGGGCCTCGATCCCGCCAGATGGCTGCCGGCGTTCGCGCAGCAACAACAGCACCGTTGAACCGAGAGCCACCAGGCTGAGTACGGCAAACATTGACAGCATCGGGTTATAGCCCGCCGGGTTCTGGGGTCCGGCTTGAAAATGATCGTTGAGCCAGCCAGCGAAGTAATTCGAAACGGCGAGCCCGAGGCTCTGGATCATATTGATCAAGCCAAACGCCGTGCCCACGCGGCGCCGGTCAACCAGCATTGCCGTGGCGGGCCAGATCAGAGCGGGGATGACCGAAAAACTGATCCCCATCAGCGCAGTGGTGATCCACAGGCCATAATTTGTGGTGGCAAGCAGGAAGAAGGTCAGGGGCATCAAGGCAGCCGCGAGCGCGAGCAAGGTCGCGCGGCGTCCAATCCGGTCTGCGATCAAGCCAACAACTGGCGTTGCAAAGATTGCAGCCGCAAAGACATAGGAGTTCGCGGTTCCCGCATCGGCCAGGTTCATGCTCTTGACATCCTGGAAATACTGGATCGAAAAGGTCGAACGGAACGGGAAGAAAACACTGGCGAACAGCACGTTCAACCACAGGATATACCAGAATGAAGGGCTGAACCTGGCCAGATCTTTCAGTCGGAAGGCCTCTGATTTCTGCCCCGCCACGCGCAGGTGCGCCAAGCGCCGGTCGATCAGGAAATAGATCGATGCTGTTACCAAGCCGCCCGCGGTCAGCCCGGCAGCCAGCCACAAGGGCGCTTGCCAACCCGAAGCATAGAGCTGTGCGAACCAGCTGGTCGATTTATCGGCGGAGTACGATCCGACCCGTGCCATTGCAAAGAACAGTGCGATTGCCAACGCGCTCCCACCGCGATGGAACCACTGCGCAATCCCTACCAGCAAGGCGATGTAGAGGGTTTCGTTGCCCAGTCCGAACAAGAGGCACCCGACGAGCATCAGTTCGTAAGGATCACCCACGGCAGTCAGCACTGCTCCGATCGTGCAGACCACGGTCGCAATCTGGATTGCCGTTGCCGCCCCGATCCGGTCGATCAGGATCCCGCCAACCAGTGCCAAGGCAATGTTCGGCAGGTTGAACACCGCGTTGAGCTGCCCGATCTGCAGTTGGGTAAAGCCCCGCTGATCGCGCAGCAATCCGGTTACCGGCGCAATGCTGTCGTAGGTGTAATAGCTGCCCATGATGGTCAGGGCAGCAAGCGTCAGCATCACCCATTTCACCCGCGATCCGGCCATGGCTCCCCCCGTAGTCACGTGATCCTCGCGCCTTGGCGGAGCAATTCGCGTTGCACTGCTGCGATGTCGAGCTCGGCGAACCCGCGCCCGGACTTTACCGAAATCGCAGCCGCAACGCCCGCACCCTGCCCGGCCACCGCACAGCACATCATGTTGCGCACCGCGGCGTGGCTCACCTTGTCGCCTCCGATCGTGCGGCCGGTGACGATCAGGTTTTTCACGCCGCAGGGCAGCATCGAACGGTACGGGACATGGAAATAGCGCCCGGTCGTCGGCAAGATAAGATAGCCGTAGCCGTCGATGAATTCGGGGAAGATGCCGATACTGTCCTCGAACCGGGCTTCACCGCGCACCTCGTCCCCGGTCAGGTTATAGACCGCATCGATCTTGCGCGTATCGCGGATGCCAAGCGTCATGCCGAAATTGCGCAGCTTGGCATCTTCGCACCCGGGCATGAACGCCTTGAGGGCTGCTACTGCGTGCATCGCCTGCTTGCGGCCCGTCATCTCGCCGCGGGTCAACGCATCCGGGTCAGTGCCGTCGAGCGACAGATGCACCATATTCAGGTAAGTCAGATCGCCCTAGTCGGAAACGGTCCCCCAAGGTCCCCGCAATGGTCGCCAGATCGGCAGGGATCAGTCCGGCTGCCAATGCCGCCTTGAAGGGCTTGCGCAGGAAAGGCGAGAACATCTCATCTTCCTTGCCGCTGGTGGTCACGTCCCATTCGCCGCCCGCCCCCCAGTCGCCATAGGTCTGCGGATCCGCTTTCACTGCGCCGATAAAGCGCGCCTTGTTGACCCCGCACATCGCAAACATGACCGAGACCGACATCATTTCGCCGACCGGGTGCTTGTGCGTTGGCGCGCCGCAGCGGTGGGCGATATCGGCGTCCCCGGTCGCATCGATCACCCGCTTGGCCAGGATTGCTTCGCGCCCCGCCTTGCTTTCCACGATGACCCCAACGATCGTGTCCCCCTCCATCAGCGGGGCGACGAACAGGCGGTGGAGCATGGGGATGACTCCCGCCTCTTCAACCAGCGTGTCGGCGACGACCTTGAACCCTTCTGCGTCAAGGCTGTGGCTGATCGATTGCGGCTCGGGCATCGCTGCGCCCATGGTCTTGGCACGCTCTTCGAATTCGCGGCCGATGCCTTCGCTGTCGATCGTGGCCGGGTGGCGATACCAGGCAAAGCCTTCCACCCCGACCTGGGTGATATTGCCGCCAAAACAGCCATAGCGCTCGAGCAAGATCGTCTCCGCCCCGGCCCGCGCCGAGGCGAGGGCAGCGGCAAGCCCGCCCGGCCCCGAGCCCACCACCAAGACTTCGGTTTCGCGGATCACGTCGATCGTGCGACCTGGTTCGTGTACGACGCGGGTCATCGTTGCGACGTTTCCCAATTGGGCGCGACATGGAAAGGCGCGTTGGAAGCGGCGAGTGGCGTCTTGCCAAGGACGAGGTCGGCACCCTTCTCGCCGATCATGATCGTCGGCGCGTTGAGGTTGCCGGTCGTGATCGAAGGCATGACCGAACTGTCGATCACGCGCAGGCTCTCGACTCCCATCACCTTGAGTTCGGGATCGACCACAGCCAGCGGATCGCTTGGGTCTCCGATCTTGCAGGTGCATGATGGGTGAAGGGCGCTCTCGACGTGTTCGGTGATGAAAGCATCGATCGCCTCGTCGCTGGTGCAATCCGCGCCCGGCTTGATTTCGCGCCCGCGCCAGGGGGCAAAAGCTGGCTGCTGGAAGATTTCACGCGTCAACCGGACACAGGCCCGCATCTCGGCCCAGTCGTCGGGATGGCTCATGTAGTTGAACTGGATCCTGGGCGTGTCGTGCGGGTTTGCGCTGCGCAGCGTTACCGTACCGCGGCTCTTGGAACGCATCGGGCCGACGTGGGCCTGGAATCCGTGTTCGGTTGCCAGTGCGCTGCCGTCGTAATTAATCGCCATCGGGAAGAAGTGATACTGGATGTCCGGGTACCTGATCCCGGCCCGGCTGCGGATGAAACCGCAGCTCTCGAAATGACTGGTTGCACCGATCCCGCTGCGCAGGAACAGCCACTGCGCGCCCGCCAGCGCCTTACCAACGAGGTTGGCCTGGCCATAAAGCGTCACCGGTTGGGTGCAGGCCATCTGGAAATAAAATTCGAGGTGATCCTGCAGGTTGCCCCCAACTCCGGGGCGATCGGCCACCACCGGGATCCCAAGTTCAGCCAGCTCTTGCGCTGGCCCGATCCCGGAAAGCTTGAGCAGCTGGACCGAATTGATCGACCCGCCCGAGAGGATCACTTCCCGCTCGGCGCGGACTTGGTGCAGCCGTCCGCCGCACTCGAATTCGACGCCCACGGCACGCTTGCCCTCAAACAACACGCGCGTCGCCAAGGCGTGCTGGATCACGCGCAGGTTCGCGCGCTTGCGCGCCGGATAGAGATAGGCTTTTGCCGCAGAACACCGGGTGCCGTTGCGCACCGTCATGTCCATCCGGCCAAACCCTTCCTGGCGAAACCCGTTGTAATCCTCGGTCAGGCTGTAGCCCGCCTCCCGCGCGGCATCGAGCCAGGCCTGGTGCAGCGGGTTGCGCAGCGTCCCGTAGGCAGTCGAAAGCGGACCATCGCCGCCGCGATATTCATTGCCGCCCTCGGCCCGGGCCTCGGCGCGTTTGAAATAGGGCAAGACATCCGCATAGCCCCAGCCGCGCGCGCCCTCCTCGTTCTGCCAGCGCTCGAAATCGAGCGCGTTGCCGCGGACATAGACCAGCCCGTTGATCGAGGAGGAGCCGCCCAGCCCCTTGCCGCGCGGACAGTTCAGTCGGCGGTTGTCGAGGTGCGGTTCCGGTTCGCTTTCGTAGCCCCAGTTCCATCGCCGGGTGTTCATCGGATAGGCCAGCGCGGCAGGCATCTGGATGAAGATCGACCGGTCACTGCCGCCAAATTCGAGTAGCAAGACACGATTGGAACCATCGGCGCTCAGACGGTCGGCGAGGACGCAGCCGGCCGAGCCTGCGCCAACGATCACGTAGTCGTAGCTCTCACCGCCTGGCCGAGTCATCGATCGGGGTCTTCGCTGATCACGGCAGCCAGCCGAGCTTGATCTGCCGAGTGGAGCGATAACAATCCCTTGAGCGTACCCCAGCACATCACGAGCAGGATCACCGCCAACGGAAGCCCCGTGGCAATTGCTCCGGCCTGCAGCGAATTCAGTCCGCCGCTCAGCAACAGGACAACGCCAATCCCGCCAACCGCGAACAGCCAGATCACCTTTTGCCTGAGCGGCGTGTCGGTGCGGCCGCCGGCCGTCATCGTGTCAATCACCAGCGTGCCAGAATCCCAGCCGGTGACGAAAAATATCAGGATCAGCGCAACCGCGACTAAGGACGTGATTTGCGCAAAGGGCAGCGTGCCCAGCAGCACGAACAGCTGCGTCTCGAGCGAAGCTTGCGTCAGACCCGGGGCCTGGCCGGCCGAAATCGCGGCGATGCTGGCATCGCCAAAGATCGTCAGCCAGATGATCCCCAGCAGGCTCGGCGCGATCATCGCCCCGGCGATGAATTCCCGCACCGTCCGGCCCAGCGAAATGCGCGCCATGAACATGCCGACAAACGGTGCCCAGCTGATCCACCAGGCCCAGTAGTAAACCGACCAGTCATCATAAAACCCGGCGTCGGTGCGGCCCACCGGATTGGATAATGCGGGCAGCAATTTGAAATAGTTGACGATGTTAGCCAGAAAATCGCCGAGCAATTGCAGCACTGGCCCGGTCGCCAGCACAAACAGCAGCAATGCCAGGGCGACCCACATGTTCGCTTCGCTCAAGATGCGGATGCCGCGATCGATCCCGCCGCGAACCGACAGAAAGGTGATGGCGGCCATGATCGCGATCAGGCCGAGGATCGAGGCGGGCGAGCTGGCTACGCCGTAAAGATAGGTAATCCCGGCCATCGCCTGCTGCGCCCCAAGTCCGAGCGAGGTGGCGAGCCCGAAAATCGTTGCCAGCACCGCCAGCACCTCGATCAAATCGCCGGCCCGGCCCCACACCGCCTTGCCGAACACGGGATAGAACGCCGACCGCATCGACAGCGGCATATTGAAATCATAGGCAAAAACTGCGAATGCGAGGCCAGTTACCGCGAAGATCGCCCATGGGTGGAGCGACCAGTCGAAGATCGTCGCGGCCATCGCGAGGCTGCGCGCGGCCGCAGGATCGCCCGCTGCGCCGCCCAGCGGGGCGCCCCCGCCGCCCGCCAGCGACGCGATGAAATGCGTCACCGGCTCGCCCACGCCATAGAACACCAGGCCGATCCCCATCCCGGCGCCAAACAGCATGGAGAACCACGACAACCGCGAATAATCGGGGGTTGCGCCCTTGCCGCCAAGCCGGATCCGGCCGAGCGGAGACAGCGCCACAACGATGCAAAACAGCAGCAGCAGGTTGCCCACCGACATCAAGAACCAGTCGAAATGCGCCACCACGCCGCTCCGCATCGCCGCAAACAAGTCGGCCGAGGATTGCGGGGCAATCACGCTGTACAGGATGACCGTCAGCGAGATCAGCGCCGTCGGAACGAACACCGCCGGGTTGACAATCATCCCGCCCCAGCGCCGGTTGGACTGGCCGTAGGCTCCGGGATCGATATCCTTGGTCCAATCCGCCATACGTCCCCTCAGCGCAGCTGTCTCGCTGCCGTTTCCAATGCTTTTTTGAGCCAGGGGGCAAAGCTGCGCCATACCTCAACCTCGAACCGGTCATCGCTCGTGTGCAACAGAAGGATTTCCACCGCCTCAAAAACAGTGCGCGTCGCGCGGCCGACTGCAAATCGATCAAGATCGAGCGGACAGCCCGCGGCAAGTACGTCTGCTGCGTGCGGTCCGTCGACCAGCAGGCAGACCGAGCGATCGCTGACCTGGGTAATTGAAACCGGCAAGCCAGCGCCGGTGGCGACCGTCGTAGCAACGGGACCACGCAGCAACCATTCGTCGGGGCCAAGGCACGCGGCACCGCCCTTGATCGCGCCAATCTGCCGCGGGAGTTCGAACCCCAGCAGGTGTTCGAGCGGCTCTGGCTGGCGCGCCCGCAGCGCGTAACGCGCCATTGGCGCGGCCAAGCTCAAGCTAACGCCTGCGCCGCTATAAAACTGGGCCGAAACCGGCTCGGAGCGGGCCAATGCTTCAGACATTCAGTCGCGCACCTGCGGGATCGAAAAACACCATGCCGCTGACCTTGGCGCGCACCACTTGGCCGGGCATGGGAAGATACAGCGTCTCGCCCAGCCTCGCGTGACCACCCGCAACCAGCGCCAGCGCAATCGAGCGGCCCAGCGTCTCGCTCCAGTAGGCCGAGGTGACGTGGCCGATCATCTTCATCGGGATCGATTGCGCAGGATCAGCGACGATCTGCGCGCCTTCTTCCAGCACCACTGCGGGATCATCGGTCAGCAGTCCGACCAACTGCTTGCGTCCCGGTGCGACAATATCGGGCCGGGACAGACTGCGCCGGCCGACAAAATCGGGCTTCTTCTTGCCCACCGCCCAATCAAGCCCCGCGTCATTGGGAGTTACAGTCCCGTCGGTATCCTGCCCGACAATAATGAACCCCTTCTCGGCCCGCAGCACGTGCATGGCCTCGGTCCCGTAGGGCGTGATCCCGCAAGCAGCGCCGTCAGTCATCAGACGCTCCCACAAGGCCCGGCCATAGGCGGCAGGTACATTGATCTCGAACCCAAGCTCGCCGGTAAAGCTGACCCGGAACAAGCGGGCCGGAACACCGCAAACCGTCCCTTCGCGGATTGCCATGTGCGGGAAAGCATCACCAGCCAGGTCGATGCCCGCAACCAGCGGTTCGAGCAGCTTGCGCGCCAGCGGCCCCTGAAGCGCGATCACCGCCCATTGTTCGGTGGTGCTGGTCAGCCAGACGTCAAGATCGGGCCATTCGGTCTGGAGGTAATCCTCCATTGTGTTCAACACCCGTGCCGCGCCACCGGTGGTGGTCGTCAGATGGAAGCGGTCGGGTGCGAGCCGGGCCGAGACGCCGTCGTCAGTGATAAACCCGTCTTCCTTGAGCAGCAGGCCATAGCGGCACCGGCCCGGCTCGAGCGCCTTCCACGGATTGGTGTACATCCGGTTGAGAAATTCCGCCGCATCGGGTCCGACCACTTCGATCTTGCCCAGCGTCGAGGCATCGAAAATGCCGACTGCTGAGCGCACCGCGCGGCATTCGCGGTTGACCGCGGCGAGCATGTCTTCCCCGGCTTGCGGGAAATAGCGCGCCCGCCGCCACTGCGCGACCAGCTCAAACACTGCGCCGTGTTCCTCCGCCCAACCGTCGATGGCGGTCTTGCGAGTGGGCTGGAACAGATCGTCCTTGGCATGACCCGCCAAGGCCCCGAAAGTCTGCGGGGTGTAGGGCGGGCGGAATGTGGTGAGGCCCACTTCGGTAACGTGCCGGCCCAGTGCCTGCGACGCGATCTGCAAGCCGTTGAGGTTCGAGGTCTTGCCCTGATCGGTGGCCATTCCGGTGGTGGTGTAGCGCTTGATGTGCTCGATCGACTTGAAGCCTTCGCGCACCGCCAGTGTGATGTCTTTGGCGGTCACGTCGTTCTGAAAGTCGACAAATGCCTTGATCCGGTGCTGGTCGCGCGGGGTGGGCAGTGCGTCGATCACCAGTCCGCTGCCGAAATTCCATTTGCCCGAACAGGCGCCGACGCAGCGGACCTTTTCGTTGGGCTGATCGGGCACATAAGCGCCCAGCGCGTCATCCCAGGCAAGACTGCCTTTGCTGTGCGACCACAAATGCACGCAGGGGGTCCAGCCGCCGGCCATCAACAGCGCGTCGCAGGTGATCCGGGCCGCGCCAGAGTGGTCGTTGCGGGCGATGGTTATGCCCTTGACTGCGAGCCGCCCGTGCACGTCGATCACGCTGTGACCCAGCTTGACCGGAATGCCCAGCACCTCCGCCTCGGCCAGTAGCGCGGCAGCGACACGATCGCGGACTTCGATGATCGCGGCTACGATCACTCCGGCGCGGGCCAGCGCGAAGACATCTTGCCAGCCGCTGTCATGCGCCGCTACCAGCGCGACCGATTTGCCCACGGCGACACCGTAGCGATGAAGGTAAGTCCGTGCGGCCGAAGCCAGCATGACCCCGGGCACATCGTTCCCGGCAAACACCAGCGGGCGTTCGATCGCGCCTTGCGCCAGGATCACTTCACCCGCGCGGATCCGCCACAGTTTTTCGCGCGCGCCATCGCCAATCTGGGCCAGGTGATCGGTCAGCCGTTCGACCGCGCCAATGAAGTTGTCATGGTAATAACCGAACGCCGTGGTCCGGCGCAGCACCGTGATGTTCGGCGCGGCGGCCAGGTCCTTGAGGCTTTCTTGCAGCCACGGCCACAGCGCCGGATCGGCCAGCGCGCCGCCACCGGCCTCGTCCTGTTCGTCGATCAGGATCACGCGTTTGGCGGTGCCGCTGGCTTCCAGCGCCGCGTCGATCCCGGCGGGGCCGGCGCCAACAATCAGCAGGTCGCAATGCGCGTAGGTGGCCGCGTAGTGATCGGGATCTTCCTCGCTTGGCGCTTCACCAAGTCCGGCCATGCGGCGGATCACCGGCTCGTACAGCTTGTCCCAGAACGAGCGGGGCCACATGAAGGTCTTGTTGTAAAAGCCCGCCGGGAAGAACATGCCGAGCCGGTCATTGATCGCGCCCAAATCTGTCTTGAGCGAAGGCCACCGGTGCTGGCTGGTCGCCACCAAACCGTCATAAACTTCCACCCCGGTGGCGCGCAGGTTGGGGGTGTGGCGGCCCGGTCCGCGGCTGACCGAAACCAGCGCGTTGGGTTCTTCGCTGCCCGCGCCGAGCAGCCCGCGCGGGCGGTGGTACTTGAACGAGCGCCCGAACAGCATCACGCCGTTGGCGAGCAGCGCCGAGGCGAGCGTATCACCGGCGAACCCCTGATACGTCGCTCCGTCGAAGCTGAAGCTGACCGGCCTCCGGCGATCCATGCGCCCGCCGTGATCGAGCCGGAGCCCGCTCATCGCCGCGGTTTCCCGGCCTGGTAGGTCGCCTCGAACTTGTCGGTGGCGGTATCGCGCACCGCGTTGAAGAACCGTCCGCAGCCGTGAATGTGCCGCCAGCGCTCATGATGGCGGCCGCGCGGGTTGGAGCGGATGAACAGGTAGCGCGCCCAGTCTTCGTCGCTCATCGCCGCAGGATCCAGCGGCCGCGCGATATGCGCCTCACCGGCATAGGCAAATTCGATCTCGGCGCGCTGCTGGTCGCAATAGGGGCAATGGATCAGCAACATTTCAGTGCGCCACCGCTGCCGCGGCGGCCTCGTCGATCAAGCGGCCGGTGCGGAACCGGTCGAGGTTGTACGGCGCGTTGATCGGGTGCGGTTCGTCCTTGGCCATGGTGTAGGCGAGCAGGTCGGCAGCGCCCGGTGTCGCCTTGAACCCGCCGGTGCCCCAGCCGCAATTGATGTAAAGCCCCGGTACCGGCGTCTTGCCGAGGATCGGTGAGCGATCAGGGGTAACATCGACGATCCCGCCCCAGCTCCGCAGCATCCGCATCCGCCGGAAGATCGGGAAAATTTCGCAAATCGCGGCCAGCGTATGCTCGATTATGTGGAGCGCGCCGCGTTGCGAATAGCTGACGTATTGATCGGTACCGGCCCCGATCACGAGCTCGCCCTTGTCCGACTGGCTCATGTAAGCATGGACCGTGTTGGACATGACCACGCACGGAAACACCGGCTTGACCGGTTCCGAGACCAGCGCCTGCAGCGGGTAGCTTTCGAGCGGAAAATCGAGCCCGGCCATCTGCATGATGACCGAGCTGTGGCCGGCTGCAGATACGCCGATCCGGCGCGAGGCAATGAACCCGCGCTCGGTTTCCACTCCGAGGACCGCGCCATCGGCGCCGCGGCGGATGCCGGTGACAGCGCAGTTCTGAATGATATCGACCCCCAGCGCCGCCGCCGCGCGGGCATAGCCCCAAGCAACCGTGTCATGCCGCGCGGTTCCGCCGCGCCGTTGCAGCGCCGCGCCGAGCACTGGGTAACGGGCATCGGGCGAGATGTTGAGCGGCGGGCAATAGTCCTTGGCCTGCTCGGCGGTGAGCCATTCGTTGTCGACGCCGTTCAGCCGGTTGGCATGAATGTGCCGCTTGAAGCTTTGGATGTCGTGAACATTGTGCGCGAGCATCATCACCCCGCGCTTGGAATACATCGTGTTGTAGTTGAGTTCCTGGCTCAGCCCGTCCCACAGCTTCAGCGCGTGATCGTAGAGGTGCGCGCTCTCATCGTAGAGATAGTTCGAGCGGATGATGGTGGTGTTGCGCCCCGTATTGCCGCCGCCCAGCCAGCCCTTTTCGATCACCGCGACATTGGTGATCCCGTATTTCTTCGCCAGGTAATAGGCCGCGCCCAAGCCGTGCCCGCCCGCACCGACGATGATCGCGTCATAAGCGGGCTTGGGGCTGGCATCGGGCCATTGCTCGGGCCAGCCCTGATGCCCGCCGAGCGCCTTGGCGAACAGGCTGAACGCACTGAACCGGGTCATCCGGCCGGTCTCCCCAGCGGCGCATAAACGATGAGCATCGTGCAGCCAGCGCGGCTCCCGGCGCGGTGCATCGTGCCGGGCATTCGCAGCACGAAATCGCCGGCCGCGTAACTCGCTTCATCGTCGAAGAAATCGCCTTCCAGCACGTAGATTTGCTCGATCGTATCATGTGCGTGCAGCGCGCCCAGCGGACCCGCTGCCACCTTCAGCAGCATCGTCCGATAGCCGGCCGGATCGTCGATCAGCGGCCGGACCAGTTCACCGGGGCGCTCGCCCGCGACCCAGCCGCTGGCGTCGATTTTCTTCGAACCGGCCAACGGCAGGGCAAGATTTTGGCTCATCCCTGCACGCCCTGCAATGCGGCCTTGGCCCGGTCGACATAGAAATCCTTGAAGGCCTCGACCAGCTTCTCTTCCACCGCATAGGGGCCCTGGCGGTATCCGTCGGTCGCAATCCCAAGGTGGTTGATCTGCGAAAAGCGGCCGTCCTGGTTGTTGGTCGCGCGCCACAGCGCGGCGATGTGATCGCGGTCGTAGTCCACCCCTTCGACCGCGTCTTCGTGAACCAGCCAACTGGTGCGCAGCAGCGTGCGGTCGGCCGACAACGGCGTGAGCGAGAACGTCACGACATGATCGCAGCAGAAATGATGCCAGCTGTTGGGCTGGGTCCAGACCGACAGGCTGGAGGTTTCCGGCGCCGCAAATGGCCCGATCAACTTTTTCGAAGCAAGCTTGCCGTCGATCGATTGCGTGACCGCGCCGTTCGCCAGCGGCAGCCGGGCGATGCGGTGCCACCAGCCACCGGGAAATTCGATCAGGCCACGATCGATCCCCAGGGCTTTCCACTCGTCCCGCTTGGCCGCGACCACGGCATCGTAAGCACTGTCATCGACCACGTCGCGCTCACCGTCTTCGGGCAGGCCCTTGCCAAAGCCATAGGTGCCGAGCACGCTGACCAGCTCAGGATGTCCGGCATCGCAGTGATAGCACTCGCGATTGTTTTCCATCACGAGCTTCCAGTTGGCGTGCTCGATCAGGTCGTCCTGCACCGCGACCTTGCATTTCTCGAGATCATAGACCGCGATCTGGCCGGCTATATCGGCCTTGACCCGGTCGATCGGCGGGGGATCGTCCGCCATGCAGATGAAAATCAATCCGGCGACGTTCTCCACCGCGACCGGGACCAGCCCGTGGTCGGCCTTGACGAAGTCCTGCGCCATGCTGCGGGCGGCCAGCAGGGTGCCGTCGAGGCCGTAGGTCCACTGGTGATAGGGGCACATCAGGCGCGCCGCGCGGCCGTGCTGCTGCTCGCAGATGCGCGAGCCGCGGTGCCGGCACGAATTCCAGAATGCCCGTACCTGCTGATCGCGCCCGCGCACGATGATGATCGAGTTGTTCGCAAGTTCGAACACGAAGTAGTCGCCCGGGTGCTTCACATGGGCGACGGTGCAGGCATAGAGCCAGACCGATTTGAGCATCACCTCGGCGTCGAACTGGAACGCCGCTTCGCTGACATAGAGCTCGCGCGGCAAGGTATGGCCGGGGCGATCCTGGCTCAGCCAATGGGCGATGGGGGCAAAGCGCGTCATCGGGCTAGCTCCGCAGCGCAAGGTTGTCTGGGTCGAACGGCGAATCGGCAATGACCGTCGCCGCGCGGCGCTGGCCCAGAATGACCACTTCGAGCTGGGTGCCCGGTTCGCCCAGGACCGGCGAGATCATCGCCAGCGCCAGGCTTTTGCCGCAGCGCCAACCATAGCCGCCCGAGGTCACCCGCCCAACCAGCGCATCGCCGCGATAAATCGCCTCGGATCCGCGCGCGTCAGCATCGGTGACCCCGTGCACTTCCAGCGTAACCAGCCGGTTCGCCAGCCCCCGCTCGCGCCAGGCGAGTAGCGCCTCCTTGCCGAAGAAGCCCGGCTTCTTGAGGCTGATGAAGCGATCAAGCCCGCTTTCATGCGCCGAATACTCGATCGACAGTTCGCGCGGGATCAGCTTGTAACTCTTTTCCAGCGCCATCGCAGTCATCGCCCGGATCCCGAATGGCTTGATTTCGAAGTCTGCGCCCGCTGCCATCAGATGATCGAAGATGTAATTCTGCAGCTCGATCGGGTGGTGGATTTCCCAGCCGAGCTCGCCGATGAAATTGACCCTGAGCGCGTCGACTTGCGCCGCGCCAATGCTGATCCTTTGCCCGGTCAGCCAGGGGAACGCTTCGTTCGAAAGGTCAGCGTCAGTCAGCTTGGCCAGCACCTCGCGGCTGCGCGGTCCGGCGAGCACCAGCACGCCCATCGCGGTGGTCAGCCGTTCCATCGTCACCGACCCGTCGCGCGGCAGGGCCTTGCGCAAATAGTCATGATCGTGCCGTTCATAAGCGCCCGCCGACACCAGATAATAGCGCTGCGGAGCGATCTTGTAGACAGTGAATTCGGCGCGCACGCCGCCTTTTGCGGTGAGCAGGTAAGACAGCGAAACCCGGCCGAGCTTCTTGGGCACCGCATTGGTCAGCAGGCCACCCAGCCAGGCCTCGGCCCCGGGACCGGAGATTTCGCACTTGGCGAAGGCGCTCATGTCCTGGAGGCCAACCTTTTCGTGGACGTGCCGGCATTCATTGCCGACATATTCGAAATAGTTGGAGCGGCGGAACGACCACTTCTCGCGGATTGGCGCGCCATCGCCGGCCACTGGATGGTTATGGTTGAGCAGCACGTCGGCGCGGGCGAGGTCGGCCTCGGCCAGGGCATAGCCCGGCGGCGCAAACCAGTTGGGGCGTTCCCACCCGAACACCGAACCGAACACCGCGCCGAGCTCCTTCATCCGGTCGTAACACGGCGTGCGCCGCAGCGCCCGCGCCGCCTCGCGTTCCTCATCGGGGTAGTGCACGGTGAAGACCTTGGCGTAGGCTTCCTCGTTCTTCGCAATCAGGTAGCCGCGCCCGGCGTAATCGCCGAAGCGGCGCGGATCGACCCCCATCATGTCGATGGTCGGTTCACCATCGACAATCCAGTGCGCCAGCTGCCACCCCGCTCCGCCGGCCGCGGTGACCCCGAAGCTGTGGCCTTCATTGAGCCAGAAATTGCTCAGCCCCCACGCCGGGCCGACGATCGGCGACCCGTCGGGCGTATAGGCGATGGCCCCGTTATAGACCTGCTTGATGCCAACCTCGCCAAACGCAGGCACGCGTTGCATCGCTGCCAGAACGTAGGGCTCAAGCCGTTCCAGCGCGTCGGGGAACAGTTCGTATTCGCTCTGGGCTGCCGGACCATCGACATAGCAGGCCGGCGCGCCGATTTCGTAAGGGCCGAGCAGCAGCCCGCCGGCTTCCTCGCGCATGTAGTAGCTGGCGTCGGCTTCGCGCAGCACCCCCATCTCTGGCAGCCCCAGACGTTTGCGTTCCATGATCGCGGGATGCTGTTCGGTGACGATGTACTGATGTTCGACCGGGATCACCGGGATATCGAGGCCAACCATCGCCCCGGTTTGCCGGGCAAAGTTGCCCGAGCAGGAAATCACATGTTCGCAAGTGATTTCACCCTGATCGGTCGCAACCAGCCATTCGCCCGAGGGCAGCTGGGTGATGCCGGTTACCGCGGTGTTGCGATAAATCGATGCCCCGCGCAGCCGCGCGCCTTTGGCCAGCGCCTGAGTCAGATCAGCGGGCTGGATATAGCCGTCGTCGGGATGCTGGATTGCACCGATGATGCCAGCGGTGTTGCACAACGGCCAGATGTCCTTGACCTGATCGGCGGTCAGGAAATTGACGTCCACCCCGATCGTCTTGGCGACTCCAGCGTAATAATGATATTCGTCGAGGCGGTCCTGGCTGGTGGCCAAACGGATGTTCGAAACCCGCGAAAAGCCGACATTCAGTCCGGTTTCCGCCTCGAGGCTGGGGTACAGACCGACCGAGTACTGGTGCAGCTTGCCCACCGAATAGCTGAGATTGAACAATGGCAGCAAGCCGGCGGCGTGCCACGTCGAGCCCGAGGTCAGCTCTTTGCGTTCGAGCAGGATTGAATCGGTCCAGCCCAGCTTGGCCAGATGATACAGCGTGCTGACGCCAACCACGCCCCCGCCGATCACCACTGCTCTTGCCGTCGTTTTCATCGCGCCCGCCCGGCTGTTCGTATTGGAGCGACAGCTATGTCAGGCGCGGGCCGGTTGCGACAACCGCCAAAGCCCCCGCACCCGCACCTATCTGTTAAACTTATAGTTTAAATCAGTATATCTTTAGCAGCGGCCTGCTGGCTTCGTCGGGGCCCGTATTGCGAATATCGCGGAACATCCCCCGGCAAGGGAAATTTTCCGATCGCGACAATCTTTTCAATCGCAAGCCGCTGGCCGATCGCTGACAAGGCAGCTGCGGCCCGAGCCGCTGCGGGAGCTGTTCAGTGAAACTCGAAAACGATCCGTTGGCGGCATTCTGGATGCCCTTCACTGCAAACCGCGCCTTCAAGGACCACCCACGGCTGCTGTCGGCGGCCAAGGACATGCACTACACCAGCAGCGACGGGCGCCAGATTCTCGACGGCACCGCAGGACTGTGGTGCGTCAATGCCGGACACTGCCGCGCGCCGATCGTCGAAGCCATCCGCAAGACCGCGGGCGAACTGGATTTCGGACCGACCTTCCAGCTCGCCCATCCGCTGGCGTTCGAGCTCGCCTCACGCGTTGCCGCGCTGATGCCCGAAGGTCTGGACCGGATCTTCTTTACCAATTCGGGTTCGGAATCGGTCGATACCGCACTCAAGATCGCGCTCGCCTATCAGCGGGCGCGCGGCGAAGGCACGCGGACCCGGTTGATTGGCCGTGAACGCGGCTATCACGGGGTCGGGTTTGGCGGGATCTCGGTCGGCGGGATCGTCAACAACCGCCGCCAGTTCGGCACGCTGCTGGCCGGGGTCGATCACCTGCCGCACACGCACAACATGGAGCACAACGCCTTCACCCGCGGGCAACCGGCCTGGGGCGGACATCTGGCGGAGGAGCTGGAACGGATTGTGGCGCTCCACGGTGCAGAGACAATCGCGGCGGTGATTGTCGAGCCCATGGCCGGATCGACCGGCGTGCTGATCCCGCCGCTCGGCTACCTTGAGCGGCTGCGCGAGATTTGCACCAGGCACGGCATCGTCCTGATTTTCGACGAGGTGATCACCGCGTTCGGCCGGCTCGGTGGAGCAACTGCTGCCGGGGTGCTGGGCGTGTCCCCCGATGTGATCACCATGGCCAAGGGGCTGACCAATGCCGCCGTCCCGATGGGCGCGGTCGCGGTCAGCCGGACGATCCACGACACCGTGGTCGAAGGCGGGCCCGACGGGATCGAGCTGTTCCACGGCTACACCTATTCGGGCCATCCGCTGGCAGCCGCCGCAGGCATCGCCTCGCTGGATCTCTACCGTGACGAGGGCTTGTTTGAGCGGACGGCGGACTTGTCGGGATACTGGGAAGACGCCGTCCACAGCCTGCAGGGCAAGCGCCATGTGATCGACGTTCGCAACCTTGGGCTCGTCGCAGGTATCGAGCTCGAACCGCGCCCCGGTGCGCCCGGCAAACGGGCGATGGAGCTGTTCCACCAATGCTTCGACACCGGCCTGCTGGTCCGCGTCACCGGCGACATCATCGCGCTGTCCCCGCCGCTGATTTTGGAGAAGGCGCACATCGACGAGATGATCGGGCGGATCGGGGAGCTGGTGGAGGGGGTGGAGTAGGTTTGAAGCTGAACAATGTCTGATTAAAGGTGGGGATCGGACAATATTGAGCGCAAGGTAAGATGATGTATTCCTTTCCGCTCGTCTTAGGCTTTCAGCGTTTCCGGTTGCACCAAGATTGCGCCTGCAGGCCTGCTGAAAAGCTTACGCTTTAAACGAGCAACCCAGAGGCCGATGTATTCCTCGGGTGAAAACCAATTCGCCAGCGCTGCCTTTTGTTGAAATCCAACCGGATGCGCCAGGTCGAAAATGTGCGGAGCTGTCGAATGCAGCTCTTGCCAGCGGGCTTCCATCTGCGAGCCCTCGCGGCAGAAAATTACGATGTTCTGACGATACCACCAGCAAACCTCAGCGTTCTGCCAAACACGCGGCCGGATTGGGTCCAAGGGCCTGAAGCCGTGCGTGGCGAACTTCACAATCCAGTAGCCAAGAGGGCGCTCATTGACATGATGCTGACCACCTTGTCCTTCAATCGCTGCAGAAAACATGATCGTATCTGACAACTTGGCGAGGCTGTCCACAAAGTTGTCCGCGTTTACCTCGTCGATGTGCTCCGCGACTTCGAGCGTCATCGCCAGATCGTACTTATCTGGCTCGGCGTACGGTAAGGAGAGATCAGTAGCTTGAAATTCTCCGCCCTTGATGAGTGGGTTCGCGCTTTGCACCCAAGGCCCATCCCTGCCTTTAACGGCACCAATGCCAAGCTTTTTGAATTCGTCCAGCCAGACGCCGCGGCCGCAGCCTATGTCGATTACGCTTTGTAGTCCGCCCTTAAACGCGTCGATCAGAATCGGTACGACGACCCGCGCTGAACGAGACGTACGTTGATAGTCCCGCTGATAAAAATTCTTCGAGTAAAAAATCGACAACTTACACCCCCCTTTGAATGCCTGTTTACGAGATGCTAAATCTGTCTCGCTTTCACCGCAAGTTGAAATCTTTGGGGCAACGTCCGCAATCGGAACGCAAGCTGCCGTTACTTTAGAGCAGGACCGTACTCATGGCCGCTGGAACGTTCACCCGGCGTGCGCCAGCCCGAACTGGTTCAGATACCACTGCTGGAACTTGATCACGCTGCCTTCCTGCTCCGAATAGCGGCCCGGGCGATAGCGGCTCGACATGATCCCGGCCTGATTGTTCTCGGTGATCACTTTGTCTTGCGTCGTCGTGGCGTGATAGCCCCAGATCATCTTGGCCACGTCCACCTCGGCCTCGGTAGCGCGACCATCGACCAGCCAGATCATCTCGACGTCCGAGCGCAGCGCCGAACGCGGCGTGAACTGGAACAGGATCACGAAATGATCGTCCGCCACGATCTGCGTGAACGGGCTGAAGCTGAGATGCATGCGCCCGCCATCGGGCTGGCTGCGCTGGCCCATCAGCGGCGCCGGAGCGCTCCCGTCCTGCGTTTCGGCGGCCCAGCCGTCCTTGTTCATCCGCTGCATCAGCAGCCGCAGGTGGCTGCTGCCGGGCGGTTCATCGATATTGCCGATCGGGCGGCCGAGCGCAGCCGCGCGGGTCTCCCATGCCTTCAGTTTTGGCGTGAAGCTCGCGATCGCGTCAGCTGGACCGGAACTTGGCCCGGCCCCCACCGCAACGATCGATTCGGCGGCGTGCATCGAGCAGAATTCGGGGTGCGACGGCACGCAGTGATAACATTCGAAGAAGTTCTCGACGACCAGCTTCCAGTTGGCATCGGTGGGATAGCTGCCAGCGTGGGCAATCCGGGCACCCGCGATGCCGTGATAGTCCAGGATCGGCCCCAGATCACCGAATGTCGCGTCGAAATCCTCCGGTTCATCCTCGCTCAGGTTGATGAAGATCAGCCCGTGGAACACCCGGATGTGGCAGGCGAACAGGCTGTTGTCCGCCTTGTCGAAATCATCGGGCATCAGCCGTGCGGCCAGCAGGCGGCCATCGAGGCCGAAGGTCCAGGCATGGTACGGGCAGACCAGCCGGGGCGCGTTGCCACTCTCGGCCGAACAGATGGTCGATCCGCGGTGGCGGCAGACATTGAAGAACGCGCGGACGCTATCTGCATTTTCGCGGATCACGATGATCTGTTCCGCGCCGATCCGGAACAGGAAATAGTCGCCCTTGTTCGGGATGCGCGACACGTGCCCGGCGACGATCCACTTCTGGCCGATCACCTGCTCAAAGTCAGCCTTGAATACCGCTTCGCTGGTATAGAATTCCTGCTCGAAGCTGTAGCCAACCCGCGTGTTCGCAGCGAGGCGCTGCATCAGTTCGTTCGAAGTTTCGGTCATACCATTTTGATCCGGGCGCTGGCGGGGTCGTACAGTGGTTTGAGCGAGGCGGTGGCGGGATAACGCACCCCGGCGATCTCGATCTCGTAATCATCGGCGCCGATCGGGCCCAGCACACCGCCATCGGCAGCGGTCACATAACCGAGTCCGCAAGCAGCGCCGAGCGTATGCGCATACATCCCCGAGCGGATGTACCCGGCGATCCGGTCGCCCTGCCAGATCGGCTCGTTGTGGTAGAGCATCGGCTGGTCCGACTTGAGCAGGAACTGGACGAGGCGCTGCTTGAGCCCTTCCTCCTTCTGCCGCAGCAAGGCTTCGCGGCCGATGAAACCGCCGGGCTTGTCCAGCTTGACCGCAAACCCGAGGCCAGCTTCCAGCGGTGTGTCCTCGTCAGTAATGTCATGCCCCCAGTGCCGGTAGGCCTTCTCCATGCGCAGCGAATTAAGCGCGTGATAGCCGGCATGTTTCAAGCCAAAGGCCGCGCCGGCCGCGACGATCTCGTCGTAAACCCCCGCGAGGAACTCGGTCGGCACATACAGCTCCCAGCCCAGCTCCCCGACATAGGTGATGCGCGAGGCCCGGATGATCGCGTAGCCCAGCTCGATCTCCTGGCTGGTCCCGAACGGGAACGCGCCGCCGGACAGGTCATTGGGGCTCAGCGATTGCAGCAGGGCGCGCGACTTGGCCCCCATAACCGAAAGCACCCCCATGCCCGAGGTGACGTTGGTCAGCACCGCATGGGCATCGCCGGGTGTGTGACGTTTCAGCCAATTGAAATCCTTCGTCTCGGTCTCGGCCCCGCCGATGATCAGAAAGGCGGTCTCGCTCAGGCGGGTAACGGTCAGGTCGGCCTCGATCCCGCCCTTTTCGTTGAGCCATTGGGTGTAAACCAGCTTGCCCGGTGCAACATCTATATCGTTGGCGCAAACCCGGCTGAGCACGGCGCAGGCATCGCGGCCTTCGAGGCGGAACTTGGCAAAGCTCGATTGATCGAACAGCGCCACACCCGCGCGCACCGCCTGGCATTCAGCGGCGCTGGCTGCGAACCAGTTCTGGCGGCCATAGCTGTATTCGTACCGGGGCGATGACCCCGGCTCGCCGTACCAGTTGGCGCGTTCCCACCCAAACGCCTCACCAAAACAGGCGCCCGCAGCAACCAGCCGGTCATGGATCGCCGATTTGCGCACACCGCGGGCGGTTTCGTATTGTTTGAAGGGAAAGTGCGTTGCGTAAAGCAGGCCGAGGCTCTCGGTGACCCGTTCGCGCAGGTACTTCCGGTTGTTCTGGAACGGCATATTGCGCCGAATGTCCACGGCCCACAGGTCAGCCGGCGGGATCCCATCGCGGATCCATTCGGCCATCACCTTGCCCACCCCGCCGGCTGATTGCAGGCCAATCGAATTGAGTCCGGCCGCAACGAAACAGCCCTTCAATTCCGCACTTTCACCCAGGTGGTACCGGACATCCGGGGTAAAGCTCTCCGGTCCGCAAAAGAACTTCAGGATGCCAGCGTTTTCCAACGCCGGCACGCGGCGCATGGCGTCGATCAGCAACGGCTCGAAATGCTCAAAGCTGCCCGCTATCTCATCGAAACAGAAGTCTTCGGAAATCCCGTCCATGCCCCAGGCGCGCGCGTTGGGTTCGAACGCCCCGACCAGCAACTTGCCGGCATCGTACTTGTAGTAACCGCAATAGTCATAGTCCCGCAGCACCGGCAGGCTGGGATCGATGCCCGCGACGCCGTCGAACAGCACGTAATAGTGCTCGCAGGCGTGGAGCGGCGCGGTGACCCCGACGCTGGCGGCCAGATCGCGGGTCCACATCCCGCCGCAGATCACCACATAGTCGGCATCGATCGGCCCTTCGGCAGTATCGACGCCGGTCGCCCGCGTCCCGTCATGGCGGATCCGCGTGACCTTGGTGTTCTCGAAAATCCGCGCCCCGCCGCTGCGCGCACCCTTGGCCAGCGCCATGGTGATGTCGACCGCATTGGCATAGCCGTCGCTGGGAATGTGGATCCCGCCGACCACGTCATCGACGTTGACGATAGGGGCCAGGTCCTTGATCTCTTGCGGGGTGATGACGTGGACCGGCAGGTCGAACACCTTGGCCATCGAGGCACTGCGTTTCAGTTCCTCGAACCGCTCCATATTGGTCGCCATCGAGATCGAGCCGCACTGGCGATATCCCGTCGCCTGGCCGGTTTCGGCTTCCAGTCCGCGATAGAGTTCGCCGGTATATTTGGCGAGCTTGGTCATGTTGATCGAGGGGCGCAGCTGGCCGACCAGCCCGGCCGCGTGCCAGGTCGTCCCGCTGGTCAGCTGCTTACGTTCAAGCAGCACGACATCGTCCCACCCGATCTTGGTCAGGTGGTAGGCAATCGAGCAGCCGATCACGCCGCCGCCGATGATGACGACCCGGGCCTTGCGAGGGAGTTCAGCCACCGCGCTCAGACCTTCATCTTGGCGTTGTCGGGATCATAGGCGGGATGCTCGAGCACCGTCGCCAAGCGCAGTTCGCCCTGCAACTGGATCGCAAATTGCGCGCCCGGCGCCGCGTGCTCCAGCGGCACACAGGCAAAGAACAGGCTCTTGCCAGTCCGGTGGCCATAGCCGCCCGAGGTGGTCAAACCGATGCAGTTACCTCCAACCATGCACGGTTCTCCGCCGCGCACATCGACATTGCTGGCGGCAACCTCGCCATAGATGATCCGGAACCGATCCGGGGCATCGAGCGTGGCTTGCTTGCCGACAAAGTCGTCCTTCTCGAACTGGATGAAGCGGTCCATCCCGGCCTCGATCATGGTCAATTCGTTGGTCAGTTCGCTGCCCCAGGCCTTGTAGCCCTTTTCCGTCCGCATCGTGTTGACGGCATAGAGGCCATAGTTGGCGATCCTGTAGTCCTGCCCGGCCACCCAGACAGCATCGTAGAGCTTGGCCAGATCGTCCATCGCCGGATGCAGTTCCCAGCCCAATTCACCGACATAGGACACCCGCAGCGCGCGCACCGGCAGACCGGCGATCACGATGTCCTGCCCGCTCAGCCAGCGGAAGCCGTCGTTGGACAAGTCGGCAGCGGTGAGCCTGGCCAGCACATCGCGCGAATGTGGCCCGCTCAGCACCAGCACCCCGCGGTCCATGGTGACGTTGCTGATCGTCACGTCCTCGTGCGGCAATCTGCTCTGCACCATATGGTCCTCATCGCGCTGCTCGGCGGCAGCAGCCGAGAGGCAATAGAAGTGATCGTCGGCCAACCGGGTGACGGTCATTTCGCCATAGATCCGGCCGAGCCGCGAAAGCGGATGGACCAAGCCGATTCCGCCCTGCTTTTTCGGCATGCGATTGGCGCAGATCCGGTTCAAGAAGGCTTCGGCGTCGGGGCCGGTAACCTCGTACTTGGCAAAGCCCGACAGATCGAGCACGCCGACCCGCTGCGCCACCGCCTGAACCTCGGCGGCGACCACTTCGAACACATTGGTGCGGTGATATCCGGCTTCCTCGGTGCGGCCATCGAGCGAGAACCATTTGGGGCGTTCCCAGCCATAGGTTTCGCCATAGACCGCGCCCGCCGCCAGCAACCGCCCATAGAGCGGGCTGATTTTCCGGGGGCGGCCGTCGGGTTCTTCCTCGCCCGGCGGGCGGGTGGTGAAGGTCAGCCGGTAATCGAGGAACACCTTGGCGCGGCTGTAAGCCTCGTCGGCAAATGGCCCGTACCGGCGCGGATCGAATTCGGCCATGTTGATGTCGGCATCGCCATAGACGATCGATTGCGCCAGATACTTGCCCGAGCCGCCGCCTTGCGCAATCCCGAACGAGGTGCCGCAGCACTGCCAGAAGTTGCGCAGGCCCGCGGCGGGACCCAGCAGCGGCCCGCCGTCCGGAGTGTGGGGAATGGCCCCGTTCACGATCCGCCGGATGCCGACTTCGCCGAATATCGGCATTCGCTCGATTGCGCGTTCCAGCCACTTCGAAATCCGGTCGAGATCGTCGATGAACAGCTCGCTGGTCGATTCCCATTCGGGCATGCCTTTGGGCGCCCAGGCTTCGGCCAGCCCGGTGCTTTCATAGATCCCGATCAGTCCGCTCTTCTGCTCCTGCCGCAAATAGCCCGAGACATAGGGGCACCGCATGACCGGGATTTCCTCGTCGCGCTCCATGAAGGCGGGGATCGGATCGGTAACGATGTAATGGTGTTCCATGTTGGTGACCGGAATATCGATCCCCGCCATCTGCGCGACCTGGCGCGCATAGCACCCGGCAGCATTGACCACGATTTCGGCGCGAACCGTTCCCAGTTCGGTCGCCACATCCCATTCGCCGGTGGGCAGCTGGGTCAACCCGGTGACCCGGTTGTGGCGGACGATGGTCGCGCCCAGCGCTTTCGCGCCGATCGCCATGGCATTGCAGATCCCTGCGGGGTCCGCGTGGCCATCGCTGGTGGTGCGCGCCCCGGCGATCACCCCGTCGGTCGTCAGGAACGGGTTGATCCGGCGGATTTCGTCCGGCGGAATGATCTCCATATCGAACCCGATGATCCTGGAAAAACCAGCGATGTATTTGAACCAGTCCAGCTCGCGCTCTTTGGTGGCGAGCCTGATCCCGCCCGACCGGTGCCAGCTGACCGATTGGCCGGTCAGCGCTTCTAGCCGCGGATAGAGATCATTGCTGTAAGCGTGGATCTTCGCCAGATTGAAGCTGCCGGTGATGCTCGGGCATTGCCCCGCAGCGTGCCAGGTCGATCCGGAGGTAAGCTCGTCCTTTTCGATCAGCAGGCAATCGGTCCAGCCCAGCTCGGCCAGATGGTAGAGCAGGCTGGCACCCATGATCCCGCCACCGATGATAACTACACGCGTTTGGGTCTGCATTGATCAGTCTCACAGTGCGGAGGCATGTTCAGCTGACTTTAGGGTGCGAACGCGGCGCAGGACAAATGGGCAATTCAGCGTCATTGGTTCAAAAAATTTTCCAGTTTTATCGCCCGGCGCGGCGTTCTTGCGTGTTCAAAAAATTTGGCTGAACTGGCAAAACTTTCATTTGTGGCGAGCGCTCCCGGTAGGTCTAATCGGCTCGGGAACGATGGGTGTGCGGCGCAGAAAGCGACTATGAAAATTGGATTTATAGGCCTGGGCAATGTTGGCGGGAAGCTTGCCGGGAGCCTTATTCGCAACGGCCATGACGTTACCGTGCGGGATCTCGATGATGATCTTGTCAGCGAATATGTCGCGCGGGGAGCGCGGCCAGCTGCGTCACCCAAAGCCCTGGCCGACGCGGTCGATCTGATCGTCACCTGCCTGCCCTCGCCGGCGGCCAGTTCAGCGGTAGCCGAAGGCGCGGACGGATTTCTTGCGGTGATGCGTCCCGGTCAGGTCTGGCTGGAAATGAGCACAACCGACTACTCTGAAGTGATCAGGCTGGGCGCGCTCGTCGAAGCGCGCGGCGCCCTGTTCATCGAATGCCCGGTGTCGGGCGGCTG
Source organism: Sphingomonadaceae bacterium (assembly GCA_025359425.1). GTDB lineage: Bacteria > Pseudomonadota > Alphaproteobacteria > Sphingomonadales > Sphingomonadaceae > Novosphingobium. The sequence goes on along the minus strand of JANYGC010000120.1, from coordinate 7,430 downwards.
CCACCGCGCGGATACGGGCAACATCGCGATCTTCGCGGGCGGACCGCGCGCTGCGTTTGAGGCCGTGCTGCCGGTGCTGACCACAATGGGCCGGCGCATCCTCCACACCGGGGAACTGGGCACCGCGTCGCAGCTCAAGGTCATGACCAACTACCTGTGCACGGTCCACCTCGTCGCTCTCGCCGAAGCGCTGACCACCTGCAAGGCGATCGGCCTGGACATGAACACCACCTATGAAGCGATCCGGATTTCCTCCGGTAACAGCTTTGTCCATGAAACCGAGAGCCAGGTCATCCTCAACGGTAGCCGCGATATCAACTTCACCATGGACCTGGTCAGCAAGGACATCGGGCTGTTCGACAAGATCGCACACGCAGCTGGCGTGCCGGTCGAGATGTCGCCCCTCATCGTGCGGCTGTTCAAGGAAGCCGAGACGAGGTTTGGCAGCCGCGAGTTTTCGCCCAACATCATCCGGCGCTACGAAGAGCCGCTGGGGATCAAAGTCCTTGGCACCGGGTTTCCAGCGCAGATGGTCGACGACGAGCCTGAAGAACAGGGCTATGAGGTCGTCCCCAAGCGCTGAATTTCTGGGACCATTGACCATGACCGATCAAACGCCCGCTGATCACGCGACGTGGATCGCGCGGGCTGCAGCGCTTGAATTCGAAACCGGCCTGTTCATCGACGGCCGCAGCAGCGCGGGCGCGGGTCCGCCGATCGCGGCCATCAACCCGGCCAACGGCGCCCTGCTGGCCGAGCTTTCCTGCGGCACCGCGCTGGACATCGACCGCGCGGTCGCTGCCGCCAGACTGGCACTGGGCGGGAACGCCGATCCGGGCGAAACCGGCGGCGCTTATGTGGAGCCGGCTTTGCTGTGCGACGTCACCCCTGCCATGACGGTCGGGCGCGAGGAGATTTTCGGCCCGGTTGCCTGTGTTCAGCGGTTCACCAGCGAGGCTGAAGCGATCCGCCTGGCCAATGATTCGATCTATGGTCTGGCCGCCAGCATCTGGACCAGCGACGTCAGCTGCGCCCACCGCATGGTCAAGTCGCTGGAGGCGGGCGTGGTCTGGGTCAACTGCTTCGGCGATGGCGACATGACGCAGCCGTTTGGCGGCTACAAGCAATCGGGCAACACCCGCGACAAGTCGCTGGAATGCCTGGCCGGGTACCTGCAGTCCAAATCGGCCTGGTTCAGTTTGGATTAGCCACGTGATCCGCCATCCAGTCCATGAAGGTCCGGATGCGCAGGTTCTCTTTCATGTCCTTGCGGCAAATCAGGCCCCATGACCCGGGGCACACTTCGATATGGTCCGCAGGCCTGACCAGACGGCCCGCCGCAAGGTCCTGATCGACAAAAGGACCGTTGACCAGGGCTACGCCTTCACCGTTCAGCGCCATCTCCAGTGCGACGGCCAGGGTATCGACCATCAGGTATGGCACTTTGGGCTCGAAACTGGCTCCAGCCGAAGTGAACCAGCTGTCCCAGTTCTGCACCTCGGTATAAATCGCCACTAGCGGTTGCTGCATCAAATCGGCCAGGCTCGCGTTACGCCCGATCCGCGCCAGGAATTCGGGGCTGCACACCGGGAACAGCGCATAATCGAACAAGGGCCTCCAATGGAATTTGGCGGGATCGGGCGCGGTCTCACAATAGACCAGCCCGACGTCGGCATGGACATCGTCAAACTCCCATTCCACCGCGCAGGTGCTCAGCGTCAGCTTGATTTTCGGATGCGCGTGCAAAAACTCCGGCACCCGCTTCGCCAGCCAGCGGATCGATGCGGTCACATAGGTCTGAACCCGAAGCGGCTTGTCGAGCGCATGGCGATGGACCGCCTCAACCCCTTCGAGCAGCGATTCAAACGCGCTGCGCACATAAGGGTAGAGCACGCGCCCTTCCTCGGTCGAGACGATATGGCGTCCTTCCTGCGCAAACAGCGAGACCCCCAGCGCCTCCTCGATCAACTGCACCTGGTGACTGATCGCGGGGTGGGTGAGGCACAGTTCGGCTGCGGCATCGCGAATGCTCTGATGCCGCGTCGCCGCTTCAAAGCCCTTGAGCGCCTTGAGCGGTGGCAGCCGGCGAAGTTCGATCTTGCTGCTCATGAGGCGAGACTCGCGTGAAAATGTCCAAGCCGCAAGGCTATCACCGCGAATCCCATTGGTAAAATAAATTGACGGATCTGGCTTCAGCCTATCGCCCGCGCATCGGCGATAATCATCGCCGCGCCCTTCTCCGCCACCATCACCGTCGGGGCATTGGTGTTGCCCGATGTAATGGTCGGAAAAATCGACGCATCGATCACTCGCAAGCCGGTGACGCCGTGCACGCGCAGCCGCTGATCCACCACCGCATGGGCAGGATCGAAGCCCATCATGCAGGTACTGGTCGGGTGATAGACCGTATCTGCCCGGTTGCGAAAATCTGCCAGCAGCGCCTCGTCACCTTCCACTGCCGCGCCAGGGACCAGCTCTTCGGTGATGATATCGGCCAGCGGCCGGGTCCGCGCAATCTGCCGCAGCAACCGGTTTCCGGCCAGCACGTCGTCGATATCCTGCTGGGTCGCCAGATAGTTTGGCTGGATCAGCGGATGCGCGGCGGGGTCCGCCGATGCGAGTTCGATATGCCCGCGGCTCGTCGGGCGACACGGATTGTGCGACAGCAGAAAGGCCGAGAACGGATCGGGGTTAAGCAGCTTGCGCTCGGACAACGGGGTTTTGGTATAGCTGACCGGACTGAAATAGAGCTGGAGATTGACGTGCCGCTGGTCCGGGTCGCTCCGCACGAAGCCCCCGCTCTGGTTGACGCTGAGCGACAACGGACCGGTGCGATCAAACATGTAGCGCAGCCCGGCCCGCACTTTGCCCAGCACCGGATTGAGCACATCGTTTAGCGTGGCGGTGCTGGTTTTGTAGAAATAGGACACCGCCAGGTGATCCTGCAGGTTGCGGCCGACGGCTTTTGCCGCGACCAGCGGGGCAATGCCCAAAGGCTTGAGCAGTTCGGGGTCGCCGATGCCCGAGAGCATCAGCAGTTGCGGCGAATTGATCGCCCCGCCGCTCAAGATGACTTCGCGCCGCGCCCTCACCTGCTGTGTTTTGCCGCGCGCGGTGTATTCGACGCCGACCGCACGTTTGCCCTCGAACAGGATCCGGTTCGCCAGCGCCTTGGTCCGCAGCGATAGGGTCTTGCGCTTCAGCGCCGGGCGCAGAAAGGCGTTGGCAGTCGACGCGCGCCAGCCGCTGCGGGTATTGATGGGATAGAACCCCACGCCTTCCGGCTGGGCGCCATTGAAGTCATCGGTCGGTGCAAATCCCAATGCCCCGGCCGCTGCGATGAAGCTGTGGCAGATCGGATGCGCATGCGGCGTGATATCGGTGACGTGCTGCAGGCCGCCTTGGCCGTGAAAATCGCAAGCCCGGTCAAAGTCCTCGGACAGTTTGAAGAACGGCAACACCTCGTCCCAGCCCCAGCCCGCATTGCCAAGGTCCTTCCAGTCGTCATAATCGCGCGGCTGGCCCCGGACATAGACCATCGCGTTGATCGACCCCGATCCGCCCACCACTTTGCCGCGCGGCCAGTAACTGCGCCGCCCGCCCAGCGCCGCGACCGGCTGGGTATCGTACATCCAGTTGATGCGGCGGTCGAAGAACGTGCGGCCATAGCCGATCGGCATCTGGATCCAGATCGACCGGTCGCTGCCGCCGGCTTCGAGCACCAGCACGGTCGCCGTGCCGTCTGCCGTCAGCCGATCAGCCAGCACGCAGCCTGCGGTGCCCGCGCCCACGATGACATAATCGAATTCTTCCATCAGCGGACCGGACTTTGCGTCATCTCCAGGTGCAGCATCGATCCGGTATATGGGTTGGCCAGCGCCACCACCTCGTTGAGTTCGACGCCGAGGCCCGGCGCGGTGGGCGGGATCACGTGACCCTGTTCGAACTGCATCGGCGTCAGCAGGATTTCGCTGTGGAACCCGCCCCAGCTCTCGATGCTTTCGAGGATCAGGAAGTTTGGCGAGCAGGTTGCGAGCTGGACGTTGGCCGCGCCGACCACCGGCCCGCAGTAGAGGTGCGGCGCGATCTGGACATGGTGAACCTCAGCCATCCCGGCGATCTTCTTGGCTTCCAGCAGGCCGCCGACCCGCCCCAGGTTCAGCTGGAAAATCGCCGCGCTGCCGGCCTGCAGCAGCCGGGCAAAATCATACTTGGTGGCCAGCCGCTCACCCGTGGCGATCGGGATGCTGGTGGCCCGCGCGACCTTGGCCATTTCTTCCGGCGCATCGGGCGGCACCGGTTCTTCGAGCCACAACGGATCGTACGGTTCCAGCCGCTTCGCGAGGCGGATCGCGCCGGCCGCAGTCATCTGGCCATGCGTTCCGAACAGCAGATCGGCTTTGTTGCCGACAGCCGCGCGCAATTGCCGGGCAAAGCGTTCGCACAGCTCCAGCGCATCGAGTGACAACTGCCGGCCATCGAACGCCGAATAGGGGCCGGCGGGGTCAAATTTGAGCGCGGTAAAGCCTTGCGCCAGATACTCCGCCGCGCGTTCCGCCGCCAGATCGGGGTCGTGATAAACGTCGCTTTGATCGCCCGGCTTGGGGTAGATGTAGGTATAGGCGCGGAGCCGTTCATGCACCTGCCCGCCCAGTAGCTTGTAAACCGGTTGGTTCGCCGCCTTGCCGATGATGTCCCAGCAGGCCATTTCGAGCGCGCTGAGCACGCCCATCACGGTCAGATCGGGATGCTGGGTAAAGCCGCTGGAATAGACCCGCCGCCACAGCGCTTCGATATCGTGCGGATCGCGGCCCTCGGCATAGCGGGCGAAGACATCCTCGATCATTTTCGCCACCAGGTGCGGATCGAACGGCACGCAATAGGCCTCGCCCAGACCGGTGATCCCGCAGGCCGTGGTCAGCTTGACAAACACGAAATAGCGTCCGCCGAAATGCGGCGGTGGATTGCCGACCACGAAGGTCTGGATACCGGTCAGCTTCATGCCAGATAGAACCCGTTGATCACTTTGACCTCAAGGAAATCGTGCAAGCCAAATTCCCCCCATTCGCGGCCATTGCCGGATTGCTTGTAGCCGCCGAAGGGTGAGCAGTAATCCTGGCCCGCGCCGTTGAGATGGACGCTGCCTGCCCGGATCTGCCCGGCCACCCGGCGCGCGCGGTCAAGATCGCCGCTCTGCACATAGCCGGCCAGACCATAGGGTGTATCGTTGGCGATGGCGATTGCCTCGGCCTCGTCGGCGAAGGGGATCATCACCAGCACCGGGCCGAAGATCTCCTCTCGGGCGATCGCCATCTGGTTGTTGACCCCCGCGAAGACCGTCGGTTTGACGTAATAGCCCCGCTCAAACCCGTCGGCCCGTCCGGTGCCGCCGGCAACCAGGTGCGCGCCCTCATCAATCCCCGTCTGAATCAAGCGCTGGATCTTGTCATATTGCAGCTTGCTGACCACCGGGCCAAGATGCGGCCCGCTGGCTTGCGGATCACCCAGCTGCACCTTGGCCGCGACCTGCGCTGCGATGGCTACAGCCTCCGTATAAGCCGACGCTTCGATCAGCATCCGGGTTGGCGCATTGCATGACTGGCCGGTATTGCCGAAGCAGTGCAGCACTCCGCGCGTCACCGCCGCTTCGAGTCCGGCATCGGCGAACACCACATTGGCCGATTTGCCGCCCAATTCCTGCAACACGCGCTTGACCGTATCGGCGGCGGACTTGGCCACCTGAATTCCCGCCCGGGTCGATCCGGTGAACGACACCATATCGACTTCGGGATGCCCGGTCAGGGCATCGCCGATTGCCGCCCCGGTGCCGTGGACCATGTTGAACACCCCTGCCGGGAACCCCGCCTCAGCGATGAATTCCGCAAACAGCTGCGCCGACAGCGGGGCAACTTCGCTGGGCTTCAAAACCATCGTGCAGCCGGTAATCAGCGCGGGGCCGATCTTGGCGGCCAGCTGGTTGATTGGCCAGTTCCACGGGGTGATCAACACGCACACGCCAATCGGCTCGTGCACCAGCCTGGCGGTTTCGCCGATCTTGCGCTCCCACGCCATGGCGCGGGCAGCGCGGATGGTTTCCTTCAGATGGCCCGGCCCGCATTCGGCCTGAGCATCGAATGACAGATCATGGGGCGCGCCCATTTCGGTGGAGATCGCGGTGACCATCTCGTCATAGCGGCGCTCGAACACCGCGATCAGCCGTTCGACCAGCGCGATCCGCGCCTCGAGCGGCAAGGCCGCATAGGCCGGGAAGGCCGCCCGCGCGGCGGCCACCGCTGCATCGACATCGTCAGGCCCGCACAGCGCGACCAGCGCAGCACGCTGTTCGGTGGCCGGATTGATCGCCTCGAAGGTCTGGACCGAGCTTAGCGGCGCGGTCCATTTTCCGGCGATGTAAGACTTGAGTGGCAGCTCAGACATAACCCACCGCCCGCTTCTGATCTTCGACAATGTATTTCTCGGCACGCCAGTAATGGAACGCGGCCCACAGACCGGTTGGCGCAAGAATGAGCTGGGCCAATCGCAACGAGTCCGCGTTGCCGCCGCCTGAGGCATCGAAATAGTCGCTCAGCGAGCCAACGATCCCCGGTGCAATGATCAGATTGAGAACATTGGCAATCAATAGTGCGATCGCCACCGCCATAGCCCGCATTTTGGGTGCCGCGAGGTTCTGGCAAAGCGCAAACGCCGGGCCGATGTAGAAATAGATCGCCGGAATGAACAACCACCACATCAGCTTGGCAAAGCCAAGGTCATGCGTCCAGTAAGCCAGAAACGACGGGACTGTCGCCACGGCAGTTACGACTGCAAGCAGGCGGGCAATCTTGCGGGGATCCGTAAAGGCGGGCCGCGCAACGATATAGGCCGTAATCAACGACGCGCCGATGCCGCCGACCAGATAGATCTGGCCGAGCAGGCCGCCTGCCTCCCCCTCATTCATCCCATAGGTCCGCTGCAGGAACAGCGGCGTAAACCACATCAGGCCCCAGCCCCAGAAGGCGGACAGACCGCTGCCGATCATGGCGTGAACCGCCGACTTTTGCGACCAGATGAACTTCAGGGTCTCTATGACGGTCGGGGTCTTGTCTTCGGCAACGGCATCAAGACGGCCGCGCACAGGTTCCTTGATGGTCACCATGATGACGAGCGCCAGAATGATCCCCGGAATGCCGAGCACCAGAAACGCCGCGCGCCAGCCGTGCAGGGTGGAGACATAGCCGGCAATGTCGGAACCCAGCCATGCACCAATCGGCGCACCGAGGGCGAAAACTGTCATCGCCATCGAGCGCCGGTCAGCCGGGAAATAATCGGCAATGATCGAATTGCAGGCCGGCGTTCCACCGGCCTCACCGATACCAACGCCGACCCGCGCCAACAATAGGTCCCAAAAGCCGCGCGTGTAACCAGTCAGC
>JANYGC010000040.1 GCA_025359425.1 Sphingomonadaceae bacterium | reverse complement strand
CCTGGTAACCGCGCTGCAATCCTGTTGGACCGCCTGATTTGAAAACCTATGTTTTCTGCGGGTTTGCGGGTGTAGCTCAATGGTAGAGCAGCAGCTTCCCAAGCTGAATACGAGGGTTCGATTCCCTTCACCCGCTCCATTCTTTAAGCCGACGCTGCGTGATCGGCGCTGTCGTGCGCAGCGGCACGGAACCCTCGAGTCTTGTGTTTGCGCTACGCGGCAAGCCGCTTCGCTGTGGTTCGATTCCCTTCACCGCACGTTCCCGGCACGGCCGGTCAAATCGAAACCGCTGAATCCTCCCAGCACTGGGTCAGGATTTCGGTCATTTCAGTCTCGTGGCCGCAGTTGACGAACCAGCGCCGCATGCAGCGCTGCCAGGATTCGAGCGGAGTCAACGGATCAAGCTCGCGCAATTTGAGCGTGCGTTCGCGCGCTTCATCGTGGCGGCCAAGCCACGTCAGGGCAATCAGCTGGCCGATGCAGATCGACGGGTTGAGCGAATTGAGCCGCCAGCCCGCAGCATAGAATTCAAGCGCCTGCTCCCACGCATTCAGCCGCAATTGGCCGCTGCCGCGCCAGATGTACGAGGCGAACAGCAAGTGCGATCCTGGCGCCACGCGCAGCTCGGTCTCGAAATGCTCCTCGCCTTCCGCCACCCGGTCGAGCAAGATCGCCGCCACCCCGGCCGAATAGTGCGCCAGGCCGCAGCTCGGGCTGAGCTGGCAGGCACGCTGCGCCAGCGCGAGCGCTTCGTCCGGGCGGCCGATGTAGTTGTAGGCTTCGGAGACATGCGCGAGGACGATCGCGTTGTCCGGCTCGAGCATCAGCGCGGTGTCGATGACGCTCCGGATACGTTTGATATCCTCCGCGCTGTCGGGCTGGAGCCACATATAGATGGTCGCACTGGCATCGGCCAGCATGGCATGGGCGGTACCGTAATCGGGGGCGATCTCGACCGCCTTCTGCGCCTCGGTCAGGGCCTGGAGCAGCGTCTCGCCGGTGATGTTGCGGTAAGCCGCGCTGGCCCGGGTGATACATTCCCACGCGGTCAGGTCGCTTGGCTTCTTGAGGACGCGGGCCATCTCGACCCGGGTGACCTGGGTGTGGAGGTGCGCCGCCACTTCGAGCACGAGGTCTTCCTGCAAGTCAGCCAGTTCGGACAAGGGCCGCTCGAACTTCTGGGTCCACAGGATCGCGCCGCCTTCGGCCTCGATCAGCTGCGCGGTGACCCGCAGCAGCTGCCCGGCGCGGCGGACATTGCCCTCCATCACATAACGGACCCCAAGCTCGCGGGCCATCGCGTGCAGATCGGGCAAGGCCCCGTTGCGGTACCGCGCGGTCGCGGAACTGGTGATGACCTTGAGGTTTACCCCCTGCGACAGCGCGTCGATCACATCCTCGACCATCCCCACCGCGAAGACGTCGTCCTCGCTGCTGCCCGAACGGTTGGCGAAGGGCAAAACTGCCAGCGACGGCGCGTCGCCGTGCTGGCCGCGCGGACGCGGGGTGGGCTTGACCGGCGGCGGGGGCGATTCGGGCGAGAGCAGGGTGGGCAGCGGCAAGGGCGATGCCTCAGCCCGATCGGCTTCGACAAACCGGCGGACGTCGCCGACGAAGGCTTGCCACGCCCGGTCAGCGTCGGCGCCGCGCCAGTGCGCGAGGTCCGCAGTCTGGGTCAGCTCGAACATGATCGGCCGCTCGCACGGTTCGATCATCGCCGGGACCAGCGTCTTGCTGCGATCCGCCAGCGTTGCTTCGGCGCGGACCCACCGCGAGACCACCGAGCGCGGGCTCCACAGCACCACCACCGCCTTCGCGCCCCGAAGCGCCGCCTCGGTCACCTCGTCATAAGCCTCGCCCGAGCGCAGCGCGGTGTCCCACCACACGCTCATCCCCGCGCGGGTGAAGCCCTCGGCAAACACCTTCGCGACCGCCTGATCCTCGCGGTTGTAGGAGAGGAAGATGGCGGGTGTGGTCATGCGAGCGCCTCAGTCTCGGCCCACAGCGCGTGCAGATGGGTGCGCAGCTCGTCGGTGGCCGGGCTGTTCGCGCCCCACAGCTTCAGGCGCAGTTCCCAAAGTTCGCGGGTAGCCGTGGGTTCGCGGCGGCGGGTTTCGACCATGTGGCGGCGCGCTTCGACGTTGCGGCCAAAATGCGCCGAAACCAGCGCCTGATACCAGCAAGTGTACCCGGCGAGCGGATTTAGGGCGAAGCTGGCGGCGAAGTTGCCCTCGGCCGCAGCCCAGTCACCAAGCGCCAGATGGGCCACCGCCTCCCAGTTGAGGGCGTAGTGAAGATAAGGCGATTGCGGTTCGATCCGGCGGAAATCGGCCAGATGCGCCAGCGCCGCTTCGGGCTGTCCGAGCATCGGGCTGGCGATGCCCGCCGCGAGTTTGCCGAAGCCATAGCCCGGGTTGATTTCAATCGACCGCAGGGCGCTGGTCAAGGCCTCCTGCGCCTGACCGGTGTACATCAGCGCGAAGGCGACATGCGCCAGCACCGCCGCACTTTCCCCATCGCAGGCGAGCGCGCGGTCGATGTGGAACCTGATCCGCTTCGCCTCGGCCGCGTTGTCGGGGCTGAGAAACATGTAAGCCAGCGACGACGAATGCGCCATCAGCGCCTGGGCGAAACCGTAGTCGGGAGCGATCGCGACCGCGTGCGTGGCTTCCTGAATCGCCAGCCCGAGCGTTTCGCCGCTGAGCCGCCGCATCGCGGCGAGCGCGCGCATCACGCATTCCCATGCGGTCAGATCGCTCGGCTTCTTGAGCGCCTGCTCCATCGCCATCCGATAGACCTGGGTGCCGAGGTGCGCGGCGACTTCCTCGATCAGCTCTTCCTGCAGCGCCGCGAGGTCGGCCAGCGACCGGTCGAAGCGCTGCGTCCAGACGATCTCTCCGCCCTCGGCGGCAACCAGCTGCGCGGTGACCCTGAGGTTGCTGGCCGACCGGCGGACGTTGCCTTCGAGCAGGTATTTGACGCCGAGCTGTCGGCCCATCGCCTCGACATCGGGCATCGCGCCGGTCCGAAAGCGCGCAGTCGACGAACTCGACAGCACCCGGATGTTGACCCCGTGCGACAAAGCATCGATCAGATCCTCGACCATCCCTTCGGCAAACACCTCGTCTTCAGGCAAGTGCGAACGGTTGGTGAACGGCAGCACCGCGAGCGACGGGGCTTCGCCGCGCTTGCCGGGCCGGGCCGGCGGCAGCTCGGGAACCGCATGGTCGGTGTGGGGCTCCGCCGCCTGTTCCTGTCGTCCGCGCCCGAGCTGCGCGCGCAGATGACCCAGAAACTTGCGCCAGGCCTTGTCCCCGGCATCGCCAGTCCAACGCGACAGGTCGGAAGTCTGGGTCAGCTCGAACATGATCGGGCGCTCGCAGGGTTCGATCGTGACTGGCACCAGGGTGCTACAGCGATCCGCAATCGTCGCCTCGGCGCGGACCCAGCGTGACACCACCGAGCGCGGGCTCCACAGCACCACCACCGCCTTCGCGCCCCGAAGCGCCGCCTCGGTCACCTCGTCGTAAGCCTCGCCCGAGCGCAGCGCGGTGTCCCACCATATGCTCAGCCCTTCGCGCTCGAACGCCTCGGCAAAACGCTTCGCCACCGCCTGGTCCTCGCGGTTGTAGGAGAGGAAGATCTGGTTCACGCGGATTGCGTTCCTAGGCTTGCCACAGCACCGTGCCGGGCTGGATCGTCATGTCGTATTCGAATTCGGCCCCGAGCACTGTCTGCTGCGGGGCAATCCCGAAGTCGCTGGCCACCGGCGAACTGGCGAGGCTTTCGAGGTTCATCGTATACTCGGTCAAATGCGGGAACGAGTCAAAGCGGGTGACTTGGCCCTTCGCTTCGGTGATCGCCTGATAGCAGGCGCGGGTGCCGTCGGCGACGTCGCGGAACTGCTTGAGGAACAGCTGCGGGACTTGTTCCTTGAGCAGATCGGTCAGCACGTCCTCGGTCAGACCCAGGCTGGCGTGCCAATCGCGGTCATCGGCGGCGAGGAGGTGGTAGAGCGCCTTGGCTCCGCCAGCGAAAGTGCGGGCAGCATCACTAAGCGGGCCGGGCTGGGCCAAAGTGGGGGTCAGGGTGAGCAACCGCTGGTACGCCTCCTCGCTGTCCGCACCGAAAACCTTGGTCGCGAACAGGTCGGCCGTCAGGGTCTGATCGTGGCCGGGATCACCGGGCAGCGCGATCTGTCCGGCTTGCTTGAAATAGCCGAAGATCTCGCGCCCGGCAGCGATTGCTACGGGATTGTTGAGCACCAGGTAAGGCATGGTCATGGCGAGCGCGACCGCGACCTTTTCGCCGTTCTGCTCCTCGATCCGCACCGCCGGGATCCAGAAGGTCAGCTCGCGCTCGGCCGACCAGCCCATCTGCGGCGCAGCGACGAACCGCCCGGTGCCGATATCGACCACCGTCATCATCATGTACGACGACAGCGGCAGCACGCGCACTGCGCCGCCGCTGGGGGTGTCGAAGATCGCCTGGCACCACGCGGTCATTTTCGCGCGGTCGGCTTTGAGCATGAAGGCCCACATCTTGGTGCTGTTGAGCGTGATCGGCCCGGGGTAATTGGCGACCCCGGGGTGTTCGACGAATGGGGGGAGCTGGGCCATAGTCTGGCCTCCTTCGCTGAGCCGCGCCGCATCGCAGCGCGCGATGGTGTAGGGGAAGCCCGAGATTGCCCGGCTGGCGAGCTTGCCCGAAATCGTGGTTGCTTCGAACGAGCCGAGGTTCTGGCCGTTCTGGATCCAGTCCCCGGTCAGGAACAGGTTGGCATAGGTTGAATCGCAGGTCCGCATTCGGGCCTTGGTCGAATTGGTGACGCTGAGCGTGTAGCGCTCGCCCGGATCGATGTTGATCCGGCTGTAAGTGCTGGCGAGCGTGCCCGCTTTGGGCCCGCCCTTGCCGAAGCGCTTGGACCAGAAGGTCTGCGCGTCGCTGTCGAGGTAAGTCGCCACCGCCGCATCGGCCAGCGCCTGCTGCGCCGCCGGGTAGCCGCTCTCGCTGGCGGGCGGCGCAGCAGGCGGGCAGGGCATCGGCCCGCAGGCGATCTGCTCGCCCACCACTCCGGCAGCGGCCGGCCAGCATTCGGTAGCGATGACGTCCGAAATGTCGGCCCACGAATTGAGGTTGCTCTTGTCGAATCCGCCGACCATTGCCGGATCGTCCCAGCCCAGCCCCGCTTCGTTGACCGTAGTCCAGGTTTGCAGGCACTGCGTCGCAACCGTCTGCAGCGCGCCGCTCATTTCCCGCCACTTGGCCTTCTGCTCGATCAACTGCGCGCAGATAGCGGGGTGCGCGGCAGGCGGGATCGCCAGCACCAGCAGGTCATAGTCAAGTCCGGCGGTGATGGTCAGTGGCAGGAGTGCATCGGGCCAGGTGGTCCAGCGCGATTCCAGATCGGCCCCGCTCGCCTGCAAGGCCGCACCGTCGGACAGCTGATCGTATAGCGGTCGATCGGGCCAGACCCGCTGGCCGCTGGGCAGGGTGGTGAGCGGATCGTATTCAGCTCCCGCCAGTTGCACCTGCCGTCCGATCCGGACGCTTGCAATCGTGGCTCCGCCCGCGTCGGGAACCAGCTCGTCGACCCGGCTGAAGAACTGGAAATTGACCCCGCGCGCTTTGAGCACATCGTACAGCGGCTGGACGATCAGGTCGCCGGTCGCGGTGTTGAACTTCCAGATGATTGAGCCCTGGTAAGTCGCGGTATTCATCAGGCTGACGAACAGCGTTCCCGCCTCGACATTGCCCCAGGTCTGCCAGTTGCCTTCGGGGTAAGCGAAGATCAGGTCGTACAGCGCGCGGACCGGGGCCGAATCGATCGTCGCCTGTTGCGCCCCGTGGGCTTTGAGCCAGGCGCGGTAATCCAGCCTGTTCACCTGCTCGAGATTGGCCTCGGGGTCGATCAGCAATCCGTCGCGCAAGGCCCCGATCAGGTTGGCCAGGCCGAGATCGAACAGGATCCACAGCCGCCTGAGCTCGTTGTCGCCGGCCAGTGCCGCACCGATCCGCCCGCCGATCCACCCCCGCGCCCGGTGCAGCAGGTCGGCCAGCGCCAGGTGATCGTCACGGTCATGGAGCGACGGATCGGGATCGAGCCGATTGATCAGCGCCGCCGCTGCGCGCAGCAGGTCGAGCCCGACCGCTTCAAGCCCTCGCCCGAACCACCCGAGCACCCGGTCGAGCAGGCGGCGCCACCACGGCGCATCGGCATGACCGGCGATCAGCGCGGCGTGCCGTCCCTCGAACTCGTGGAGAATATATTCGATCGCCTGCACAGCGCGGGCCAGGAAGCTCGGCGGCGGATCGATGCCCGGGGTGCCGGGGAACACCGGCAGCTCGAACACCCATGGGATCCACTGGCCGTCCACTTCCTCCATCAGGCTCATCGCCGGAGTCTTGGTGTAGCCTTTGTCCCACGTCTTGAACGGCGGATGCTGTGCCTCGGCATAGAGTTCTTGAACCATGCCGAAGGCGTTGTCGTACTGCCCCATGAACACGTGCAGCCCGTGCTCCTGGATGCGCTGGTTGACGTCCTGATTGCGCCCGGTTGCGCATTTGCCGCCGAGCCGCCAACCGAGCTGGTAGACGGTTACGTCGTACTGGCCCTGTTGTTCGGGCGCGGTCAAGTTGAAGGCGGTCACCAGCCCCGATAGCCCGCCGCCCAAAATGGAAACTCTGGTCTTCCCCAAACGTCATCTCCCGTGCTGCGCGGTGGATGCGACCCCGCACGCAGAAACGGTATTTTTGCTTATGAGTCCACAGGTTTGCGCGGATCATGGTGCGGCCACAGCGGCAGGTCGGGATTACGCGCGAACAGGATGAACGCGGCAAACAGGAACGGGATGCCCATCGCGAAGGGTGAAATCAGGTGAATGTCGCCGACTTTGGGATTGCCCAGCCAGGTATCGACAAAGGCCATCATGCCGAACGCCAACACCGGCAGAAACGCCATGACCTTGCTATGCCCGCCCGGCCACGGCTCGTGGTCAAGCTTTCGTTCGATCAGCCGGTAAGCCAGGAACACCGCAAAGGCGGTCAGCATCCAGCCGCGATAATTGAGCCGGGGCACCCCGAAATGCTCGCCGCCATTGACCCAGACCCATGCCGGATGCCCGATCAGCCGCTCGTCCAGCGCGACCGGGAGGCAATCGATCCGGCCGGTTGTGCACGGATGGTAGCTCATGATCGGGTCCATTGTGAGGTCCCACGCGGTCATTACCAGCGCGCTTAGCGCGGAGACCCACAGGATCCAGGCGGTGCCGTCCTGCTCGCCCACCGGCTTGCCCTCGCCGAGCAGGTTGGTGACCACGTAGCTGGGGTAGAACATCATGTACCAGGCAAACGGTATCAGCACCGGGATCGTGCCCATGATCTTGGGCCCGAGCAGGCTGGTATAATAATACGGGCCAAAGATCAGCCCGGTTTTCTGCCCGATGAATTCGGCGGTGAACGACAGTGAGAGACACAGCGCGAGCAGCACAAGCGCGCGCTTCCAGCCCAGCATCACCACCGAGTGCGCGAACGAGAACAGCGCAAATCCCGGGACCAGGATCGACCACGGCAGCCGCTCGATCGGAATATCGAACCCGCCGGTGCTGATTCCGGCGTAGAAAATCCACGCCACCACCACGAGCAGGACGATCCAGACTGAAGCCGGCACTTGCGTGAACAATTTCTGGAAGCGGTTCGGCATGGCGCTGTTCCCCCCGGTCAGCCTTGGACGATGCGATGATTCAGCGCGAAGTGGCGCAATGCAAGTGAATTGGCGTTAATCGCGCTGCGCGCGGAATTTGGCGAGCCGCGCCACTGCCTCATCCAGCACCGTTTCGTTTTTGGTGAAGCACAGCCGCAGGTACCCGGTTTCGGGCGCTTGCGCATAGAACGCCGAGACCGGGATCGAGGCGACCCCGGCTTCGCGCACCAGTCGTTCTGCCAGCACGGCGTCGGTTGCCGACAGCCCCGATGCGGCAAGGTCGATGGTGATGAACCAGGTCGCGCTGCCCGGCAGCACCGCAAAGCCTGCGCCTTCCAGACCGAGCACTAACCGCGCCTTAAGGCCACCATAAAGCGCGCGTTGTGCATCGAACCACGCATCAGGCAAGGCCAGCCCTTCAGCCGCGGCCCATTGCAGCGCGGGCGGGGTGGTGAAGGTGAGGAACTGGTGCCGCCCGGCAATTTTCGCAGCCAGTTCGGGCGCTGCAACCGCCCAGCCGACCTTCCATCCCGTCATCGAAAAAATCTTCCCCGCCGACCCGACCTTGATCGCACGCGCTGCCAGCGAGGGGATCGCGAGCGGGGAGATGTGCGGCGTGCCATCGAACACCATCGCCTCCCACACCTCGTCGCACAGCACCCACAGGTCGTGCGCCTCGGCCAGCGCGCCCACCGCTTCGAGCTCGACCCGCGTGAGCATTGTCCCGACCGGGTTGTTCGGGGTGTTGAGCACGATTCCGCGGGTCTTGGGCCCGATCGCGGCGGCGAGTGCATCGATCGGCAAGGTCCATTCGGGCGGGGTCAGGCTGATCACCTTGGCCACGCCGCCGGCCCATTGCACCAGCGGCAAATAGGCATCGTAGAGCGGCTGGACCAGCACCACTTCGTCGCCCGGCGCGACCAGCGCGAACAGACTGGCGGCAAGCGCTTCGGTCCCGCCCGAGGTGATCACCACATTGTCGGCAGTTAATTCCAGCCCCTGCGTGCGGGCATAATAATCGGCCACCGCGCCGCGCAATCGAGGCAACCCCCGCATCGGCGGGTACTGGTTTGAATGCTCGGCCAAGGCGGCCTGTGCCGCCGCGATCAGTTCGGGCGGTTCGGGCAGTTCGGGGAAGCCCTGCCCCAGATTGATCGCGCCAAATTCGCGCGCCAGGCCCGACATGCGTTCGAAAATTGTGGTGTCGGCGGGGCCGGAGAGGCGGGTCGCAAGGCTGGTCATGGCCGCAGCCTAGAGCGTGTCCAGCCCGGTTGGAAGCGGCGTTGCATCGGTCTTGCCATGGCCAGGGCCAAGCGCTGGCAACCGCACCGGGGCGAGCATCGCCGCGGCCACCAGTAACAGGCCGATCGCCAGGTATTGCGCCGGGGCATAGCTGCCGGTCCAGGTGAAGGTTGCCGAAAACAGCGTGATCCCGGCGGCGGTGCCGATCCAGCCGAGCCCGTGCAGCGCACCGAACACCGAACCATACTGGGCGAGACCAAACCGGCGGGCGACGAAGTAGGCATAGATGTCGATATCGGCCCCGCTCAAGGCGCCGATCATGGCGCAGGCGGCGAGCACCAGCAGCACCATCCCGGGGTCGGCCTGGGTGAACACCAGAAAGCCGAGGCTCGGAATGATCGTCATCAGAATCGCCATCCGGCGCGGCTCGAACCGGTCGAGCAGCCAGCCGCCGCCGAGCTTGCCGGCGAACTGCCCGGCGGCGAATGAAGACAGCCCGAGCGCGGCGGTGGCGGAGGAAATGCCGTGCTCGACGATCATTGGCGATAGCTGGCTGATCGCCCCGCCGGTGGTGATCCCGGCAATCATGTTGGCCAGGCTCAGCGACCAGAAATCCCGCTGGCGGGTAAAGCTCCAGTCATGCGGCAGCTTGCCGTTACCGCTCCGTATCGCCCGTTGCCCGGCGCTGCGCGGCATCAGCAGCAGCACCGCAGGCAATCCGACCAGTCCCGAAAGCGCGGCAAGCGCCAGATAGCCCCAGCGCCAGTTCACCGCGATGACCATTTCGAGAAACGGCGGGACCAGAATCGTGGTCAGCGAGACCCCGATCCCGACCAGCCCCAGCGCTCGGCCCCGGTACCTTCTGAAGTGCGCGTTGATCGGTTGGGTCAGCGCAACCGACGAACTGCCTCCGCCGACGAACCCGGCCAGCGCGACGGTGCAGGCCAGCGACCAGAACCCGCTGACCCACAAGCCCTGCAGCAGACCGATCAGCACCAATAGCAGAGTGCAGACCACGTACACCGGGCGAAATCCGAACAGGTCGGTCAGCCGGCCGATTACCGGAGCGCCGAGCACAGCTGTGATAATCAGCGACTGGACAATCCCGGTATCCGCGCGGGTCAGACCGAGGTCGGTCGACATCGGAATCAGGAACAGGCTGAAGCAGTAGAACAGCAGCGCGATGCCAGTACCATTGGCCACCGCGCAGGCCAGCACGATGCGCCAGCCGACCGCCCACTCGTTCTCGTCCGAAATGGGCGGATGCAAGGCCTTGCTCAGTCCTCCACCGCAAAGGTGATTTCGGCGTGGTCCTGCAGGCGCGTGACCAAGGCCGCGCCGAGCAGTGCGCCCGGGGTCGAAATCGCACCGTCAGCAGGGCATTCGAGCAAAGCGATCCCGGTCTCGGACAGCATCCGGCTGGTCGAGCCATAACCCGGATCGTAGCGGCCGATAACGCCGTAACGCAGCGACTGCCCGTCGGGATATTCGCCGATGAACAACACGTCGTAGTGGCCGTTCTCGCGCTCTTCGGGGCTGGGACCTTCGCCCGGCTTGGGCGGTTTGGCCCCGAACGGGTTCTTGAGCATTTCACCGACCGCATGCGCGGCCTTTTTGCCCAGCTCGCCCGCGCTGGTCAGCATCATTTCATCGTAGCGGAAGTCTTCGCCGTAAGGATGCCCGAGCAGCAGGTTGGTGCGGTGGACGTTCTTGGTGTTGATCGTCGCCATGATGAACGGCGCGGCCCATTTGCCCTCGCTTTCCTCGTATTCGGGGACCAGCCCCAGCGGCTGGCGCGGCCCTTCGAAGCCCGGGGTCAGCCCGAACGGGCTTTGCAGGATCGGGATCAGCTTGGGGTTCCTGGCAACCGCCTTCATCGTCTCGGTCAGGCTGGCCGCAGTGCCGCCACTAAACGTACCCTGCATCGCGCGCACCCGGCCCTTGACCCGCGGCGCCGGCTTGCCGAAGCGCGCCACCGCTTCCTTCTGCAGCATCAATACCCCCAGATCGAACGGGATCGAATCGAACCCCGCCGAGAACGCGATCCGCGCGCCGCTGGCCTGCGCAGCGGCATGATACTTGTCGATCATCTCGCGCATCCAGCCCGGCTCGCCGCACAGATCGGCGTAGTCGGTCCCGGCTTCGACACAGGCCTTGACCAGCGGTTCGCCATAGAGCTGGTAAGGCCCGACCGTGGTCAGGACGACGCGGGTGGACTGTGCGAGCGCTGCCATGCTGGCGGGATCGTCCGAATTGGCCTCGATCAGCGGGGTATCGGCGGGCGCGCCGATCAGATCGCGGACCTCCTCCAGTTTGGTCTTGCTCCGCCCGGCCATTGCCCATTTGATGCCGCTCCCGGCATGATGGTGCGCGAGGTATTCGGCGACCAGCCGCCCGGTGTAGCCGGTCGCTCCGTAAACGACGATATCGTAGGTGCGATCGCGCTTGTCCGACGTCATTTGGTACCTCTCCTGAATTGCGCAGGTGAAGCATCCTTGATCCGCTGTGTCGAGCAGGTTTGTCGGTCAGGCTGTGACGACTGTCAAAACCAGCGGCGCTTTGGTGGATCGACCGCTTCAGGAGCGAGCGCCGCCGCCGCGCCCTCGGCGCGGGCCGCACGCAATTCAGCGTCCTGCACCCGGTCTTCGGCACTACGCGTCGCGACTTCACCTTTGCGCGTGCGGCGCATTGCATCATAGCTCCACCACATCTGGCTGTGCGCGAAGACCAGTAACAAGCCGCCCATAATCGCGAGGTTCTTGAGCGCCATTGCCTGTTGGAGCGGATCATCGATGCGGTTGTGGAACAGCAGCGTCGCGAACGCGACGAAGCCGAACAGCAGCACGGCGGTCAGGCGGGTCATCAGCCCGACAACGAGACAAAGTCCGGCCACGATTTCGAATATCCCGGTCGGCATGGCCAGCCCTGCCGGCATTCCGACTCCGGTGATCATCGCTTCATACTGGGCCGGATTGAAGACTTTTCCTGCGCCCGAGACGATGAAAATCAGGGCAATCAGGATACGCCCGATAACGGCTGCAATGGTGGACATGGTGTACTCTCCGGGCGGCGCGATCGCTGCGCCTCGTTCTGAAGCGCCCGGAAGTGCGATTGGTTCCCTAAAGCTTGGGCAGGGTCACCCCGCGCTGACCCATGTATTTGCCCGCGCGGTCGGCGTAGCTGGTCTCGCACGGCTCGTTGCCCTGCAGGAACAGGAACTGGCACGCGCCCTCGTTGGCGTAGATCTTGGCCGGAAGCGGAGTGGTGTTCGAAAATTCGAGCGTGACGTGGCCTTCCCAGCCGGGCTCGAGCGGGGTCACGTTGACGATGATCCCGCACCGCGCATAGGTGCTCTTGCCCAGGCAGATCACCAGCACATCGCGCGGCACGCGGAAATATTCGATCGTGCGGGCCAGCGCAAAGCTGTTGGGCGGGATGATGCAGACATCGGTTTCGCGGTCGACGAAGCTGTTGGGGTCGAACTGTTTGGGATCGACCACCGATGAATTGACGTTGGTGAAGATCTTGAATTCGGGCGCAACCCGCGCGTCGTAGCCGTAAGACGAAAGGCCGTAGGAAATGCAGCCATCGCGCCGCTGGGCTTCGACGAACGGCTCGATCATGCCGTGTTCGCGCGCCTGGGTGCGGATCCATTTGTCGGAGAGAATCGCCATGCCTGCGTGATCGCGCAAGCACGGCGGGGCTGCAAGCCGCGCTGGCGGGCTTGTCCACGCCTGCCCCGCGCTGCCCAGCTGGAACCTAGCGCAAAGGCTTCGGAGCATGCTAGGTGAGCGCCATGGAAATTCGAGAAACGATCGCCCGGGCGTGGCCATGGGTCCGCATCCAGTCGGCGCGGCTCCAGACGATCCCGCGCGCCTGGCTGCTGGCGGCGATGACTGCGCTGCTGGTGGGCATCGGGCTGCTGCTGGCCCAGTCATCGATGGCGCAGCGCGCCGCGCGTGATGGCGCGCTGGCCGAAGCCGATGCCCAGATGGCGCTGGAAAATCTCAACCAGTCGTTGGTCGATGCCGAAAGCGGGCAGCGCGGCTATCTGCTAACCCTCGATCCGGCTTACCTCGAACCCTACAACCGCGCGGTGAAACAGCTTCCCGACAATCTCGCCGCAGTGAAGCTGCGGTTCATGCAGAATACCGATCCGGCGGTGGACCAGCACCTCGGGCCACTGAACGACCTGATCCGGACCAAGCTCGACGAGCTGGGCAGTACGGTGCGCGCGGCGCAGGCCGGGGATAGTATTGCCGCGCTCGATGTGGTCCGGACCGGGCAGGGCAAGCAGGCGATGGACCGGATCAGGGGCCATCTGGCCGCGCTCGGCCAGCTCCAGCGCGAAAGCCGCGACTCGGCGTTCGACGACGCTAACCAGGCCGAAGCGCGGGTCGTGCCGTTGCTGCTGGCGATGTGGTTGGTCCTGCTGGCCTTGCTGTGGACCGGCTACCACGGCGAACGCGCGCGCGCGCGCGCCGAGATTGCCGCAGCGCAGACCGCCCAGCTGCGCGAGCTTAACGAGCGCAATGAACTGCTCGCGCGCGAACTCGCACACCGGGTCCGCAACCTGTTCGGGGTGGTGCTCTCGCTGATCGGACTGGCCGCCCGCAAGCCCGGCACCACCGCCGAAGTGATCGGCGATATCACCCAGCGGGTCCACGCGCTGAGCCGGGCGCATAATGTGGCTACCGGTGATGTATCGGGCGCAGTCGAGCTATCGGCCTTGCTCGAAAGCCTGTGCCAACCGTACCGCACCGGCGACGATGCCCAGCCGGCAATCGTGCTCAGCGGCAGCGACGAACAGGTGCCCGCCTCCATGGTTTCGCCGGTTGCGCTGATCGTCCACGAATTGGCCACCAACGCCGCCAAATACGGCGCCTTGTCGGTGCCCGGCGGACAAGTGTCGATCACCTGGCGCGCGGGCGAAAGCGATGCGGGCGAAGCTGCAATACCGCTGCAGATCGAATGGCGCGAAACCGGCGGACCGCCGCCGTCGGCCGCCAAGGACAATGCCGACCAGCCGGGCAGCGGGTTCGGCCAGCGCATGACCCAGGCGGCAATGCGCCAGATCGGCGGCACGCTCGAACGTGAATTCCCGCCCGCAGGCGCAGTGGTGCGGATGACGGTGACGCGGCCCGCCTGAGCGGTTCAGACCTTGTGGTAGGCGCGGTACCACTCGACAAAATTTGGCACCCCGACCTCGATCGAAGTGATCGGTGCGTAACCCAGATCGCGCGCAATCGCCGAGATATCGGCATAGGTCTTGGGCACGTCGCCCGGCTGCATCGGCAGGTACTCGATCTCCGCCTTGCGCCCGCAAGCCTCTTCGAGCAGGCCGACCACCTTCATCAGCGGTTCGCACTGGCTATTGCCGATGTTGTAGAGCGCGTGCGGTTTGACTGAGCCGCCGGCTTTCTCCGCGCCGTCGCTGGCGGGGGCTGAATCGAGGCAGGCGATCACCCCGGCGATGATGTCATCGATATAGGTGAAATCGCGGTACATATCGCCATGGTTGAACACCGGGATCGGGTGGCCGGCGAGGATCTTCTGGGTGAACATCCACAGCATCATGTCGGGTCGGCCCCACGGGCCATAGACGGTGAAGAACCTGAGGCCGGTCAGCGGCAGGCCGAACAGGTGCGCGTAGGTCTCGCTCATCAGCTCGTCGGCGCGCTTGGTTGCAGCATAGAGCGAGACCGGGTGATCGGTGCGGTCTTCGACCGCGAACGGCAGCTTGGTGTTGCCGCCATAGACCGAGGACGAGCTGGCATAGACCATGTGCTCGACGCTGCGGTGGCGCGCCAGTTCGAGCAGGTTCACGTGGCCCGCCAGGTTCGATGAGACATAGGCCTGCGGGTTTTCCAGGCTGTAACGCACCCCGGCCTGCGCCCCCAGATGCACGATCCGGTCGATCGCCAGCCCATCGAGGGCCGCGGTCAGCGCCGCCATATCGGAGAAATCGAGGTGGTGGAAAGTGAAGCGGTTGCCGCCTTCGTCGCGCAGCGCCTTGACCCGGTCATGCTTGAGCGAGACCTGGTAATAGTCGTTGAGACTGTCGATCCCGATCACCTCGTCGCCGCGCGCCAGCAGGCGCCGCGCGAGGCAAAAGCCGATAAATCCGGCGGCGCCGGTAACCAGAACGCGCATCATATTCCCTATCGTTGTCGCGGCGACTTACCCCAGAGCCCTTATTTCATGGTTAACCCGGCGATGGTAGGGCGCTCTGCATGACTGCAACGTGCAAAATCCTCGTCGTCTTCGGTACCCGGCCGGAAGCCATCAAATTATTCCCGGTCGTCGCCGCGCTCAAGGCCGATCCGCGCTTCACCCCGGTGGTCTGCGTTTCGGCGCAGCACCGCGGCATGCTCGATCAAGTGCTGCAGATCGCCGGGATCGTGCCCGATTACGACCTCGATCTGATGAAGCCCGACCAGAGCCTCGATGCGCTGACCGCGGCGCTGCTCACCGGGCTTGGCGGGGTGATGGACCAAGTCCAGCCTGACCGGGTCATGGTGCAGGGCGATACCGCCACCGCGATGACCGGCGCGCTCACCGCGTATTATCGCAAGGTGCCGGTCGATCACGTCGAAGCCGGGCTGCGCAGCGGCAACATTTACCATCCCTGGCCCGAAGAAGTGAACCGCAAGATCATCGGCCAGATCGCCAGCCTGCACTTCGCGCCGACCGACGTTTCGGCCAAGGCGCTGACCGACGAACAGGTCGATCCCGCCCGCGTCCACGTCACCGGCAACACCGTGATCGACGCGCTGCACTGGGTGACTGCGCGGATCGCGGCCGAGCCGGCGCTGGCGTCGGGCCTGGCCAGGATCGAAGCGCGGTTTGCGGGCAAGCGGATCATCGGCGTCACCAGCCACCGCCGCGAGAACTTCGGCGGCGGGCTGGAGAGCATCGCCGAGGCGGTGCGGCAGATTGCGGCGCGGCCCGATGTGGCGGTGGTCTTCCCGGTCCACCCCAACCCCAACGTGCGCAAGGTGATGGACGCGGCGCTTGCCGGGCTGCCCAACGTCGCGCTGATCGAGCCGCTCGACTATCCCAATTTCGCCCGGCTGATCGGCCTTGCCGAAGTGATGCTGACCGACAGCGGCGGGGTCCAGGAAGAGGCGCCCGCGCTGGGCAAGCCGGTGCTGGTCATGCGCGAGACCACCGAGCGCCCCGAAGGGGTGACCGCCGGAACCGCCAAGCTGGTCGGCACCGACACCCGGACTATCGTTACCGAAATGTTCAATCTTCTCGATGATAAGGCCGCTTACGAAAACATGGCGCGGGCGCACAATCCCTTCGGGGACGGGCACTCCGCGCGCCGCATCGTGGAGCTGCTCGGGAATGAAATCGCCTAAGAATTCTGGGGCTAAGCCGGACGTTTGTGTCGTCGGTCTGGGTTACATCGGACTGCCCACGGCGGCGATTGTCGCGCGCGCCGGGTGCAAGGTCCACGGGGTCGATGTCTCGAGCCACGTGGTCGATACGATCAACCGCGGCGAGATTCATATCGAGGAGGTCGATCTCGACGGACTGGTCCAGGGCGTGGTCCAGCGCGGGATGCTCAAGGCTGCGACCACAGTCGCCAGGGCCGACGTGTTCATCATCGCGGTGCCGACCCCATTCGACGAGCATCACGCGCCCGATATCTCTTATGTGCTGGCGGCGGGCGAAGCGGTCGCCGCTGCGCTCAAGGCTGGCGATTGCGTCATCCTGGAATCGACCTCGCCGGTTGGAACTACCGAAGCCCTGCGCGATCTGATCGCCAAGCTGCGACCCGATCTCAAATGCCCCGGCCTGACCAGTGAGACCCCCGACGTCTCGATCGCCTATTGCCCCGAGCGCGTGCTGCCGGGCAAAATCCTCGAGGAACTGACCAATAACGACCGCTCGATCGGCGGGATCACGCCGCGCTGCGCGCGCAAGGCGCTGGCGTTCTACAAGCTGTTCGTGCGCGGCGAATGCGTGGTCACCGACAGCCGCTCGGCCGAAATGACCAAGCTGGTCGAAAACGCCTACCGCGACGTCAACATCGCCTTCGCCAACGAGCTGTCGATGGTCGCGGACACAATGGGCCTCGATGTGTGGGAAGTGATCCGGCTGGCCAACCGCCACCCGCGGGTCAACATTCTGACCCCGGGACCGGGGGTGGGCGGGCACTGCATCGCGGTCGATCCGTGGTTCATCGTCCACAGCGCGCCCGAGCACACCCCGCTGATCCGCACCGCGCGCGGGGTCAACGATACCAAGATCCACCACGTGATCGCGCAGGCCGAAGCGTTGATCGCGGCCAACCCGCAGGCCAATGTTGCTTGCCTGGGCCTCGCCTTCAAAGCCAACATCGACGATTTCCGCGAAAGCCCGGCGCGGCTGGTGGCGGTGACGCTGGCGCGCAAGTTCGGCAGCCGGGTCAAAGTGGTCGAGCCTTACGCCGCCGAACTGCCGCTGGAATTTGCCGGCACTGCGGCGCAATTGATCGACATCGATGCCGCGCTGGAAACGGCCGGGATCCTGATCGTGCTGGTCGATCACGACCAGTTCAGGGCGGTGCCGTTGGCCGAGCGCGCCGACAAGCTGGTTTACGACACCCGCGGGATCTGGCTCGACCAGCCCCGCCGCGCGGAGGAATCCGGACGAGAGCAACTCAAGCTGGCCAGCTGATCGGCATGGAGACATATTTCCTCTATGGCAGTATGGCGCTGTGTCTGTTTGGCTTGTGGGCCATTGCCCGGCGCGACTGGGCGCGCATGACCTCGATTTCGCGCCAGGTCGATGCCGAAGTCATCGGCCACCGCGTCACCCAGGACAACGACGGAACCAGCTACGGCGCGATTTATCGCTTCTCCGTCGAGGGCGCGAGCCACGAGGTGACCGACGAGGTGTTGTACAGCAAACCCGCTCCGCCACTGGGAACGCGCTTGACTCTGAGCTATCCGTTCGGCCGTCCCGATCTTGCCCACGTACCCCGGCCGCTGATGTGGCTCGCAGTCTATGCTACTCTGCTGGGCCTTTTCGCGATGCTGCTGGCCCGGGCCATGGACTGGCTGCCCGCGAGCGGCGGCGACATGCCCGGCTGATCGGCTGCGCACGGCAAACGACCGGGAACGACTTGGCCACCGCACGGTTTCCTTGTTGAACTTCAGCCAAGGAACCCCGCGATGACCACCGACCGCTCGCTGCCCGCCGACAGGAACGCCGCTGACAACGATCAGGCGCCCGAAGCGCACAATCAGTCGCAGGACGATGCCGGCGAACAGGCCCAGACGCTGGCCGACGAAGCGCTCGGGCGTGGTTCGGACTTTGGCGAGGGCGATACCGAGAAACCTGAATACACCGGGATCGGTGACAATGACGATGATTCCACCCCCGATCTGGTCGATACGATGAACCAGATGGTCTCGTCGGGTCACATCGACATGGGCGCGTTTCGCGGCGAGCGGAACGACGATGACGAGGAAGACGGCCTGGGCGAACAGGGGCTCGAGGACGATGGTCCGCGCGGCGCCGAATAGCGCCTACATCCCCTGCGTGAGGAACACCCGGTAATCGGCCCCGGCAAAGCGGTCGGCCCGCGCCTGCTGGTAGGCGTCCGACCGGTACCACGCGCGGGCTTCGTCCATGGTCGGGAATTCGACTATCACGCTGCCCAGCGCCTCAGGACCCTCCAGCGTTTCGATCGCGCCGTAATAGGCGAGCGGCTTGGCATTGTGGCCGGCGAGCGATCCGCCCGCCTTGCCGGCATAGTCGGCCATCTTGGCAGCATCGTGTTCGCGTTCCTTGATAAAAACGAGATAGGCTGACATCGGCTGAACTCCTCTGGTGGCGCTGGGATTACGCGGCCAAGGTGGGTCAGCCGCAGCAAGCTGTCCAGCCCTTTCAACGCGCGGTTAAATTTGCGCTTGGCCGACCTGCTGGCGCGGCTCATGCTGCGCGGTGGAGGGAGAGTCGGCGATGGAACATCTTGAGGGCAAGGTCGCGTTTGTAACTGGCGCAGCATCGGGGATCGGCTTGGGCATCGCGCAGGCGCTCGCCGCCGCCGGGTGCCGGGTGATGCTCTGCGATATTGAGGAAGCCGCGCTGGAAACCGCGCGCGCCGCGCTGGCCGCCACCAATGCCGATGTGGCCGCGGTCCGCGCCGACGTCTCGCTCAAGGCCGAACTGCAGGCCGCCGCCGATGCCACCATGGCGCGCTTCGGCAAGGTGCATGTGCTGGTCAACAACGCCGGGGTGGGCGGCGGCGGCGATTACGGCGCCTGGACGCAGGCCAGCTGGGACTGGACGATCGGGGTCAACCTGATGAGCGTGGTGTGGGGGATCGAGATCTTCGGGCCGCTGATCGAAGCGAGCGGCGAAGGCGGCCAGATCGTCTCGACCGCTTCGATCGCCGGGCTGTGGGCCGGCGTCAATCCCAGCTACAACGTCACCAAATACGGCGTGGTCGGCTTGTCGGAGGGCCTGCGCACTTCGCTGGCACCGCTCGGGATCGGGGTTTCGGTGCTGTGCCCGGGCTTCATCCGCACCGCGATCATGGAATCGACCCGCAACCTGCCGAGCCGGTTCGGCGTGGTCGAAGGGATGACCGACGGCGCGGAGGACGGCGAATTTGCCAAGATGGCGCGCGACGCGATCGCGCATGGGATCGACCCGCGCTACGTCGGCGAGCTGGTGCGCGAAGGGATCGAGGGCGATTGGCCCTACATTGTCACCGACACCGAATTCGAACCGGCGATTGATGCGCGCTTCGCCAATATCAAGGCCGCATTTGACCGGATCAGGGACCGCGTTCCGGCGCGCTAGCCCCCGCGCCTTGCCTTAAGTGCCCCATGCGCCCATAGGCCGGTCACCGCGCGGTTCCTGCCTTGTAAGCACCCGCGGCTGAGAGACCTTCGTCGCGCTCCCGCTTACCAGCCAGGAGCTGCGCCCATGTCCCGCGCGATGAATATCAAACTGCCCGAACCCGAAGTGCTTGCCACGTGCAACAACCTGTCGATCAGCGTGAGCGCAATCGAGACGCTGCCCTCGGGCGGAACGCACCTTGTCTGCACGACGATCGAAGGCGCTGACGATGCCCGCAAAAAGTTCAAGAAGAACCTGATCGAAGGCAAAGTGAAGCGCTTCGCTTTCTACTGGGTTCCTCCGAAGTGAATCCGGCCAAGTGAGCGATGCGCCGCGCGGTAGGGACCCCGCTGCGGCGCTCGGTGCGTTTAGCCGCTCGTCACAGCGTGCTTGAGGGCTGACATTTCATCGTGCCCGGCCTTGACCGAAGCCCACGCCGCCTTGACCGCCTCGCGCGGGGCCGGGTCGAGCGTAGCGCTGTCGAGCGCGGTTTCGAACTTGTCCTTGAGGTAGTCCTCGCCGTGCTCGACCTCGGCAATGATCGCGGCGTCGTCGCGGCTGCAAACCGCCTCGCGCAGCGACAGGAACGCGCGGTGAATCCCGCCCAGTAGCGAGCCATGATCCTGCGCCTCGCCGCCTTGCGCCACGACTGCGCTCTGCAAGCGGTCAACCGCCTGCTGGCGCTCGGCGGCGCGCGCGGCAAACAGCTGCGCGTAGTGCTGGTTGCTGGCCTCCTTGGCCGACTTGGCATAGCCCTCGACGCTGTCGATCAGGGTGGCGATCAGGGTGTTGAGCGTCGCGGTATTTTCGGGGTGGTTTGAAATGCGGGTAGCCATGAGTGCGATCCTGGGGTTGTTACTAGGTTACCAGATCAACGCGCCGAGGGGCGGGTCGGTTCCCCGGAGACCGGCGACCCCCGCGCGCCCAGTGGAGCCAAAGGTCACACGAAGGTCACACCAAAACCATGACCAGCACGCCCAGCGATAGCGGATCCGGCGGCGTTCGGTGCGCTGGCTCGGATCGATATGATGGCAATATTCCACGAACTCTTCGTCGCTGAGCTTCCCGCCTGCGTCGAACTTGTCGCACGCCGCCTTGCCGCGCGCATATTGGGCCATTTCGGGCGGCAGTTCGGCACGCTGCTCGGCCAGGTACTGCGGCAAGCTGCCGTCGGCGATCTGGGCGATTTCGAGTTCATCGGCCAGCGCCTCGGCCCCGAGCAATTGCTCGGGCGGCGCGGGCAGCGCCGGCTCGAGCGCGGCGAGGAGCTCCCCCAGCACCGCTTCGGCCGGCCGGTCGGGAATCGTCGCGGCGAGCGAGGCGAGAGCGTGGCGGGCGTAACGCTCGGGCTTGAGGCTGCGCAGCAGGAACATCAGCAACCGATCGTTGAACACGCGGCGGGTCGCAACCACCTGGCCGAATTCGTCGAACACCGGCTGTTCGATCCCCTCGAGCGCGCGCTCGAACGCGACATCCTCGATAAACGATCCGGCCTGCTCGCGCGCCGCATCCCACGCCCGGGCAAAGGCGGCACCATGGGCGGCGCGGCGCAGGCGATAGGCATTCTCGCGGCTCATCCCCACCGCTTTGGCCGCAAGCCGGACCTGGCCGGTATCGGCCAGGACCTCGATAAACCGCCGCTGCTTCTCCTCGGTCCAGCCATCGTAGCGCGGCTTGCGCCGCACCGGGACCCAGCGGTAATCGGCGGGGTCATAGGGTTCGGGCGGCGCGCAGGGATCGTCCGCGATGACGGGGAGCGGCGCGGACGGGGTGACGGGTGGGGGCTCCGCTGTGGCACGAGCCTGACCCGGCGGGTCGGAGACAGCGGCGTCGATGATCTGGTCGGCCGGCTTGGTCGAGCGGGCCTTGGCGGAGCGGCTTTTGGGGGCGGTCATCCGCCAGTCTGGACCATAAACCGGGGTGTGTAGGAAAGTGGTTTCTCGTTGCGGTCCATTTCAATCCGCCCCCAACGGGGGAGGGGAACCACCCAGCGGTGGAGGGGGGACTGCCAAAAAGCGCGCAGCCGCGATCGCGACTTTCCTTGCCCGGCCCCCCTCCGTCTCGCTGCGCGAGCCACCTCCCCCAAGGGGGGAGACTCTATGAGTTCACCTGCGCGGCAGAGTTCAAATTGACCGACCCGGCCCCCCATGCAGCATCACCGGGGAACCGCAGCGGCGGTTTGTCAGATCGTCGCTATCGTGGCGATCAGGTCGTGGGGCGGGTCGCCAAGCTGGGTTGCGATGTGGTTGCCGAAAGTCAGGTCGATTGTGGCCGCGGTATTGGCGGCGAGCAGGAAGGTGTGCTCGACCTCAAGGTTGTAGAGCGTAAAATTGGCATCGTGCGCCTTTCCGACGGTCGCGCCATCGACTTTCAGCGCCAGATCAGCGGTCGCTCCGCCTGCTGCGGGATCGCCGTAGCCGGTCGCCCAACCGCGAACCGAAACGATAGTCTGGCTGCGCAGCTTCGGGATCAGAATCTGCTGGCGCGAATTGCCGTCCATGGGTTGTCCGCGCATGACGATCGGACCGGGACGCGAGGTGGCGGTAGTACTGGACATGGCCGTTACTCCTGATTGCTGTGGTTGCGACCAGGGCTGTTTAGGCTTTGCAGGGAACGCCTGCCGTGATCGCAATCACGCCTGCGGAGTGTGGGCTGAGCAGGGCGCTAGGCGCTGAGCCACCATAAGTACGAATCGTCATCCCGGCGCAGGCCGGGACCCAGTCCAAACAAAGAAACGGCGACGCTTCGCGGGTTCTCTTTCAGAAGTGCTGGGTCCCGGCCTGCGCCGGGATGACGTTTGGTTCAGATATTACGCACGATGCTCTAACCGCTCACCCACCACCCGATCAGCCCGCCCAGCGCGAGCATTTGCAGCACCGCGATCTGGAACAGGTGGGAATTGAACGGCTGCTTGCGCGTCTTGTGCCGGAACAGGCTGCGCCCCGCATAAGCCCCCAGCGTCCCGCCGAAGAACGCGAACAGCAGCAAGGTCGATTCCGCGATGCGGTACTGCCCGCGCCGCGCCTTGGCCTTGTCCAGCCCGAACGCCCCAAAGGCGATGAAGTTGATCGCGATGAGGGCGATGGCGATGTTGGTGGGGGTGAGGAGGACCATAGTTAGGGACTACTATGTGTGCCCACAATTAGAGACAAACAGTAATCCAACGTTTTTGTTAAATTGTGTTTCAATGGTTCCAAATGTGAAGGGACGATGCGTCTATGTACTCAACTACCAATGGATGTCGGACTGATCGTCCTGCAGCAATTTGATCAGCCTTTGCTCTGATTGCTAAGTTGTTTGGTGCCAGAGGATCACCAAACAAACTCACGAACATCCTACGAATTTTCCCATTTCGAATGCGCCTGAGAATGTGATCGTCATTTTCCGCGAGGGAATGTCCAATCACGAACAGACTAGCTTTAACCTGGCCGCAGCACCCTGCAAAAGTCCTCAATGCCTTTGATAGATAGGCACTGCGGTTAATCCGGCGCAATTTTTTGTTGGACGACCCTTCAGAAACGAAAAGTGGATACCGATCCTCATCCAAAGCTTCTCGGATCTGATCCATCAATGGCTTATTGCCAGACCGCTCCCAGCAAAGCTTTGCTAACTCAGGGCCTCGTTCGTAAAGATGAAGTGCGCCATGCAGGAAAGTTATCGTCTGCTCATGCGCCGCTTCAAATTGCTCCCAAGCCACATACTCCGCGTCAAAGTCGTCTTCTGGTGCGCGAAATCCGTCGTCGTGGAGCAATACCTGATCCGGAGCCTCTACTACGTTGTCACCATCCCAAGCGTAACCAATT
Organism: Sphingomonadaceae bacterium; assembly: GCA_025359425.1. GTDB lineage: Bacteria > Pseudomonadota > Alphaproteobacteria > Sphingomonadales > Sphingomonadaceae > Novosphingobium. Next base: position 965 of record JANYGC010000040.1, on the reverse strand, counting down.
ATGTCGTGCAGCAATGCCCAGTACAAAAGTAAATCGTAGTTTATGGAAAACACACGTCCCGATCTTTCCTGCTGCGCTCCGATAAATTCAGCAAGGAATGCGCGACAATTTCGGTATTGCTCTTCAGTGACTTCACTTGGCCTCGCAGGGTGGCGACCCGCTATCGCTTGAACCAGGACATTTTTGAGCAGTTCCGAATGGGCATTCATCTTTGCTTGATCGCCTCCGTAAAGAGGTGCCAGCTTACTAGCGCTCTTGAGCGCCTCCATTACCAGCTCAAAATCTGTCGTTCCCAACAGCTCAAACGCTAGCGACACTTCGGGATTACCCGCAAATAGCCCGGCCTTTTGTGCTTCTTCAAACAGCGATAAGTAGGAGAAGCAATTTGGAAACAAAGAAATGCTAAAGCCGTTGCCGAGCAACAGATAACGTTTTTCGTTTGCAGTCATTTCCAATGATTCAGCAAACGAAATCAAACCCTATCTCCTAAACTTGCGCAAATGTCTCTGGTGGCATCAAAGAAGCCTAACCTTTCGCCGATCTGCTCTGTCTTCTTCGATTGCCTTGCGGATGAAATAAGCGCTTCTGCTTGAGGCCACGATGCATTCGAAGTTGCCATTGCTGTCTTCATCCTCAATCCTGTCCTTAGCCAGACTTTCGGTAGCCATAACGTAAGACAGTTCTGAGGTCGACATTTCGTTTCTTAAATTTGCTTTCTGCAGTAACTGGCGTTGACGTCGAAGTTCCCAAGCCGCGCCACCGAGCAGTTCCTTATAAATCGCATCAGTACAGTCACCGAACCCCTTGCCTCTAACGCCGTGTGATTTCAATGCATCAGTGTATTCAAGTCGCGTAGTTCGCCCCAAAGCTCTTATGCCCGCCCATTCGTTTGCGGCTGGCGTAGATCGTTCCAGTATTTCATCTGCTAGAGTGGGATCGCCCTGTGTATACCTAAGCCATATCTC
>JANYGC010000003.1 GCA_025359425.1 Sphingomonadaceae bacterium | reverse complement strand
CATCAAGGCCCAGACCGTCCGCCTCAACTACCTCGCCGCCGATGGCAAAACCTATGAGCTCAACCTCATGGACACCCCCGGCCACGTCGATTTCGCCTACGAGGTCTCGCGCAGCCTCGCCGCCTGCGAAGGCGCGCTGCTCGTCGTGGACGCCGCACAAGGGGTCGAGGCGCAGACCTTGGCCAACGTCTATCAGTCGATCGAGCACGACCACGAGATCGTCCCCGTCATCAACAAGATCGACCTCCCCGCCGCCGAGCCCGAGAAAGTCCGCGCCGAAATCGAGGAGGTCATCGGCCTCGACGCGTCGCAAGCCGTCCTCACCAGCGCCAAATCGGGCATCGGCATCAAGGAGGTGCTCGAAGCCGTCGTCGCCCGCATCCCGCCCCCCAAGGGCGATGCCGCCGCGCCGCTCAAGGCGATGCTGGTCGATTCATGGTACGATCCGTATCTGGGCGTGGTCATCCTCGTGCGCGTCATCGATGGCGTGATCAAAAAGGGCCAGCAAATCAAATTCATGGCCGGCGGGACCGAACACCTGATCGACCGGGTCGGCTGCTTCACCCCCAAGATCGAGCAGCTCACCGAGCTCGGCCCCGGCGAAATCGGCTTCATCACCGCGCAGATCAAGGAAGTCGCGCAGGCCAAGGTCGGTGACACCATCACCACGGTCAAGCAAGGCGCGCTCCAGGCGCTGGCGGGCTTCAAGGAAGTCCAGCCGGTGGTGTTCTGCGGGCTGTTCCCGGTCGACGCGGCGGACTTCGAGAAACTGCGCGAGTCCATCGCCCGCCTGCGGCTCAACGATGCCAGCTTCACCTTCGAGATGGAGAGCAGCGCGGCACTGGGCTTCGGCTTCCGCTGCGGCTTCCTCGGGCTGCTCCACCTCGAGATCAGCCAGGAGCGTTTAACGCGCGAATACGACCTCGACCTGATCACCACCGCGCCCTCGGTGGTCTACCGCATCCAGCTGCGCAAATCGAAGACCGACGATGCGCGCGAACTGCTGCTTCACAACCCGGCCGACTATCCCGATCCCAGCCGGATCGAGCAGATCGACGAACCGTGGATCAAGGCGATGATCTACACGCCCGACGAATACCTCGGCTCGATCCTCAAGCTGTGCCAGGACCGGCGCGGGGTGCAGACCGGGCTCACCTATGTAGGCGGCCGCGCGCAAGTCAGCTACGAACTGCCATTGAACGAAGTGGTGTTCGATTTCTACGACCGCCTCAAAAGCATCAGCCGCGGCTATGCCAGCTTCGATTACGAGCAGATCGGCCTGCGCGAGGGTGACCTCGTCAAGATGTCGATCCTGGTCAACAACGAGGCCGTCGATGCGCTCAGCATGATCGTCCACCGCAACGTCGCCGAAGCTCGCGGCCGCCACATGTGCGAACGCCTGAAGGAGCTGATCCCGCGCCACCTGTTCAAGGTCCCGATCCAGGCCGCGATCGGCGGCAAGGTGATCGCCCGCGAAACGATCCAGGCGATGCGCAAGGACGTGACCGCCAAATGCTACGGCGGCGACATCAGCCGCAAGAAAAAGCTGCTCGACAAGCAGAAGAAAGGCAAAGCCCGGATGCGCGAGTACGGCAATGTCAGCATCCCGCAGGAGGCGTTTATCGCCGCGCTCAGGATGGGCGAGGAATAAAAGCCCCTCCCCGGTGGGGAGGGGTTGGGGTGGGGGTTCAACGCCAAAGTGGACGCTCGGCTTCGCCTCGCTCCCCCACCCCCGGCCCCTCCCCGCCGGGTAGGGGGGCAGTATTTCCAGTTCCGCTCATGCTGAGCTTGTCGAAGTATCGAAGCACCACTCTTTCTGCTAAGCCCCAACCCAACCAACCACCCAACCACAAGAGACTCACACAAAATCATGGCTACCTACAAAGACCCCACCTTCGAAGAACGCACCGCACTCGCCCGCCAGGCCCGCGAAAAAGCGCTCGCCAAACTCGCCGCCAAGCCCGCGCTCGATCCAGCCGTAGTGGCCGAACGCAAAGCCGCGCAGCAGGCCCGCGAACAAGCCGCCGCCGAAAAAAGCGCCACTAAGAAAGCCGCGATCCTCCAAGCCAAGGCAGACAAGGTCGCCGCCGCAGAGGCCGCAGCAGCCGCCGCGGTTGTGCCCGTAGCGAGCGAAGAGGAACTGAAGGCCGCGCGCGATGCGAAGTATGCGGCGCGGAAAAAGCGCAAGGGGTGAGCTGGTAGGGACGCGGTATCAGGCAGCAGAGAAGTGGACAAAAACTACCCATCATAAAAGAGATTTATATATTTTGAACTATATTCAAATCGAGAACCACGCCACAATACCAAGGACGATGCAAATCGTATACACCGTGACAATCACAGTTACTTCCCAAGACAATCGGATTTTCTCACGCGTGACAGTTGTCGCAGCGGGGTCTTGGAAAATTTTGTTGTCCATTCTCATGATGCAGACTCGTGGCTGCGGTGCTCAATCAGATAATCATCAATTGTATTCATGGACTTGAATGCACCTGATGACATATCGCGAACGAATTTTGCCATCAGCTGACTGGCATAGTCCGTGAGCCGCACCCAAGTAACGCGCTGATCAGTTTCGCTTTCAAAGCGTTCAATAAGATTTGAGTCTGCTAGCACCCCAAGCCAGCGAAGAGCTGTTGTCGGAGGCACGTCTGCAGCGTAGCAAGCGCTTGACACGGAAACGCGCTTCTTCTTCAAGCGGGCAATAAACAAATCTAACAACAAATCCCAAGCTGGTTCGCCAAACAGAGCGGGATCGAAGAAGCGTTTTCTCCGTCGGCGCGCGCGATATATTTCGCTTGCCTTGGCAAGCATTAATTCGGAGTCGGCCCCATCCCAGCTTTCGTATGCGGAACTGTTACGCGGCTTTACATCGACCTCGGGCGACTGCTCATTATCGATATCATTTGCAACCTGTAGCAGGCGAGCGGCTAAAGAGCGTAGCTCGCTGGCGCGTTGTTCGGCAGTGATGATCATGTTACGAGCCCAGAGGCCCGCATGCTGAACACTGATTTCCCAGCAATGATCAAATGATCGAGCAATTCGATTCCAAGCGGCCGCGCGACCTTTTGCACTTCATTGGTGAAAGTGATGTCTGCCTGCGAAGGCATCGGATTGCCTGACGGGTGGTTGTGGCACAGCACAAGTTTGGCTGCGCCAATATCCATTGTTCGTCTGAACAATGGCCGCAGGCGAATTGCCACGTTCGTCCAATCGCCGCTCGCGACCCGTTCATCGCGGATGTAACGTTGCTGGTTATCAAGGAAAATCGCGTGCAAATGCTCTTCCTCTTCGCCCTGCATTTGCGCTTTCAGATAGATCATGAGCTTCGGATCGCGCAGGTTGATGGGGGACCGACACACGTCTTCGCGCATGCCTTCAAGGACAGCGGCGCGGACGGCGCTCAACGTGTCGGCTAGGCGCTCGTTGCCAGTAAACTTTGCAATTTTCCATGCCGCAGCTGCCAAGACCTGGCCAAGTGAACCGAATTCATTGATCAGCGATTGTGCTAGCTTTTCCGCACCTTCGGGTTCGAATGCCCAGACCAATTGCGCCAAGGCGGTTTGTTGACGCCCATTCGCTTCCGTTTCCAATGGTTTGCGGTGCCCCAAATTAGAATGAGTGGGATCAAATCGGATGGAGCCCAATTCATTATCGCGTAAGCGACCGGATGGATGTTGATTGCCAGCGCGCGGGCGACGTGCGCCATCACGGCGATCAACTGGAGTGAGGAAACCCATAGTGGCCAAATTCTCCGCGCGTAAAGCGCAATCGCGAAAAAGCTTAGCAATCCTGCTGTGTCGAGGATTCCGCTGACAGGATCGAATTTCGCGTAGTGAAATGAGAAGAGCTGATGCCCAATCAAGTTCAAGACGACTTGCGACGA
>JANYGC010000116.1 GCA_025359425.1 Sphingomonadaceae bacterium | reverse complement strand
TGGTCTGCGACAGCTGGGTCGCAGTATCGATCGCCTTGGCGTTGGCCTGGAAATAGCGCTGCGCGGTGATCAGTCCGACCATCTCCTCGGCAATATCGACGTTCGACTGTTCAAGGCTGCCCGAGAGGATCGTGCCGAACCGCGAGGTGCCCGGCTGGTTGTACGTTGCCGGCCCGGAAATACCGGTTGCCTGCCAGTTCTGCCCGCCGGTCTGCAGCAATCCCGAAGGCGCGACGAACGAGGCCAGCGCAACCACGCCGATCGACTGGGTCGAGCCATCGGCATAGCTTGCGACCATCGAGCCGTCGGCCTTGACGTTGACCGCGAGGAAATCGGAACCTGCGGCGTTGGTCAGCGGGGCCTGGGCATCGATCGGCGTGGTCGAAGTGACGTTGCCGGCCGCGTCGACTGGCAGGACCTGCAGCCGGTTGCTGCCATTATCCATCACGAAGCCGCTGCCATCCATCGAGAAGTTGCCGTTGCGGGTGTAGAAAGTTTTGCCCGACAGCGAGTTGACCGTGGTGAAAAACCCGTCGCCGTTGATCGCCAGATCGAGCGACGAGCCGGTCTGCTGGACCGGGCCGAGCGAAAAGTTCGGTAGTGTCTCAGTTTGAATTTTCTGACGCAGCCCAGAGATATGCAAACACAAGAGTAACAAGGGTCGCGGCAGTGATCGCCCATCCGCCTTTGACCAGTTCCCCAATGTCGTACCAAGTCGGGTAGTACGAAGGGCTGTACATCATCCAATCCGCGATTGAATCTCGGTGGACAAGATTAATCGCCAGCAGGCCCAACCCAATAAATGTGAATTTCTGGCTAGTTTCTCGCTTCACAACGCCCTCTTCTTGTATGGCCCGCGCACTTTAGGTTCCGGTGCTAGCTCGTCAATCTTGGCAATCACGTCTTCAAGCGACCACAGCCGCTCGGTGATGCCCGCTGCCATAGCAGGCGACATGCGCAGCGTCTTGTGGATGCGGGTGAAGTTGTAGAACACGAAATAGAGCGCCAGCGCGTGAATGTGGTTGTCCAGCTTCTTGCTGAAAGCGTTGGTCAACCGGGTAAAGCGCCGCATGGACATGCGCATGGTAAGGTTCTGGCGCTCGACGTAGCTGGTCGAAACGTGCGCAATGTCAGGATTGCCCTCGCGCCGGATTTTCTTGATCCCGGTGCATTCGGCTGGGCTGTAGCGGCCCGGTGCGGTGATTGTAGGGCCATACAGCTTCACAAGCTGGGCAAAGTCCACGTCGCCACCGAATGCGCCTTCGACGGCTTCTAGGTAAGCCTTGTGACCGTCCGTGGTTAGCTGGACGCGGTTGGCAAGGCGGGCTTGCAGATCGTCCATCAGCACCATTGCGCTTTCGCCCGAACGGTCGCCGACAAAGTAGGATACGATCAGCTTGGTATCGGCATCAATGGCGGTCCAAGTCCAGACGTCGCCAGCGCCTTCCGGGGCAGCTTTCGCGCTCGCAACATTCTTGGCCTTGGCATGGCAGAACGACCAGATTTCATCGCACTGAATGCGGCTTGCCTTCACGTTGCGGACGGTATCGTCATGTAGGATCAAGCAAGCCTCGCCAGCTTCAACTAGCAGCTTTGAAACCGTGTTGATCGACACATCCGCTACGCGGCTGATCGAGCGCATGGATGACCCTTCGCACAGCATGGCGAGGATTTGGACACGCTTGGAGAGGGGCAGCTTGTTCATGCCCATTTTGATACTGAACTTTCTACGGTTTCGCAAGCATAAAATGAACTTTTATGCTTAGGCTATGCGCTTTGTTCGGATTTGACGAGCGTGAGACCGCTGGCTGGGGAAGGTGAAGGCGTGGCCCCGCTGGTGACGACACCGTAGATCAGCGCGCTCACTTCCGATTCCGGCAGAGCAAGGTCGTCGGCGATCACGCGGAATGTCTTTTTTTCGGCCCAGAGCAACTTGAGAAGTTTTTCCCAAACCATCGATCGCTCTCGCTCCATGCCCGCAGGTTCGTTCCTGTGATATCCCTCACGGGCGATCTGAATGCACAGGTCGCGGTTACGCCAGTCAGTCGTGATCCCAACCTTATGGAGCCGGTAATTCAGCGCGGCCAGCGACACCCGCCATCGCTGCTTCAACCGGATAAGCTGGTCGAGCGAATAGACTTCGAGGACGTGCGCCAAAACATCGGCATGTGGCATCAGAAATGCCGAAGCAAATCGATTGGCCTGGTCCTCAGCTTCACGCCCCGTGGTTTTACCATCCTGGTGAAGCACCAGATGGCCCAACTCGTGCGCCGCGTCGAAACGGCTGCTTTCTGCGCTCTTGATAGTGTTGAGAAACACGAATGGCACGTCGTCACGCCAGAGCGAGAAGGCATTTACGCGCACCGAGTTTTCGGCAAGCGAAAACACCCTGACACCTTGCGACTCCAACAGGTGGATCATGTTGGATATAGGCTGCTCGCCGAGGCCCCAATCGGCACGAAGCGAGCGGGCCGCGTCCTCTGGTCCAAGCAAGTGCAAATCAGGCACGGATACTTCGGGAAGCGAAAAGCGTTGCTCCACCCATTCAGACAGCAAAAAGCCCAATGCTCCGGCTGACAGAGCCGCATCTCGGGTGGCCGCGCTCATCGCAGTCTGGCTGCGAAAACTGACAAGGCCAGAATCAGGAATCTCTAGGTCTGCGCCATAGAAAAACGCGGGAGGAAAGCCGAGCTTCCCAGCGAACGAGGCCACGTCCTCATCGCTAGGCACCGTAAGGCCCTTTTCCCAACGTGTGGCTGTGTGTTGGGTCCGCCCGATCAGATTGGCGAATCCCTTTAGGTTCAGCAGCCGCCTTTGTCGGGCGACGCTGAGGCGCGCAGGATTGAAGGGCATGACTACTTCCGGGCGACCGGGATATCGAACTCGACCACCTCGCCATCGGGCTTCTTGCTCTTGACAGGGTCGATACCCGTTCCGTCGCCTCCCAAGATGATAATGCGCGTGCTGAACCCGGTGAAGAAACCGCTTTCGATACCCACCGGGCAGGACAGTTCAGCACGAAGCTCTTCACCGTCGGAATAGACACAGAGATACCAAGACACGATTTCTTGATCACCGTCAGCGGCTTTGGGAAAGGCTACCACATTCGAGGCTTGCTCCATGAACTCGAATACACCCTGATTGCACTGGACAATCCGGTCCGTCGCTGCACCCTTCTTTGAGCGATTCTGGGGGTAACGGTCCTGAGTATCGATCCCGGTGCCATCGTCGGTATTCGAGACGAGCAGCCGGACGCCAGCCTTGCGGTTGACTACCGAACTGACTTGCCCGGTTTCATCGCGCTCCCAATCCGGGAAACGCTTGTCGTGGATTGTCACCTCGCGGGAGCGCCTGATGCCCATGCGCCATGCCGACCAACCAGCGGCACCGGGAGGATCGTTCTCGGTCGCGTCGGCCCGCGCACCAGCCATCGCGTGAACGATCTCCAGCAGCTGTCCTCCAGAGAGTGCAATCTTCTCCAGCTCGTTCTCAACTTCGAGTGGCTTAGCGACGATCAGCGTTTGCATCGGAAACCCCATGTTCATTTTTTCTCCCTCAGATGTGGCGGAGAAAATGAACAGGGTCAAGTCCTATTATGTTCCCACCGCTTCGCCGCTGCCGCCTTGGCAATCTCGGCCCGCCGCTCCGGCGTCATATTCTCCGCGCGCTTCTTGCCGCCCAAGCTACCAAGCTGGGCAGCGGCGCTCTTGGTCGCGTCCGGCGCGTCCTCAATCTCGCCAGTGGCGATCTTGCCGACCATCACGGCAAGCCCGATAGCGTCGGCTGGTCGCTTCTCTCCGCGTGGGCCTTTAGGCATCGGAGCGCCGGACGATCTTGAAGCCCGCGCTTTCGATCTCGTCAATGGCGCAGGAAGCAAGGACGGCAAGCATGACATCCGACGGGGCGGGCGAGCCGTTCAGTGTATATGCTTCTCTTAGTCCGGCCACCGCCGCATCCAGTTTGTCACTTCGTTCTTGATCCATAGCGCTTCCTTTGCTTTGCGCTAAGCATATACGAGGCGCGGCTGAAATGCGACAGCGGATGCGTCAAAATTCAAACTGAGACACTACCAAAAGTTCTGGTCGATTGACAGCACGGTCGAACCCAGCCCCTTGATCAGCTTGGGATTGCTCGCGGCGCTGCCCGAAACGAGGTCGGAGAAGTTGATCCGGCTCTTTTTGAACCCGGTGGTTTCGGCATTGGCGAGGTTGTTGGCGATCACCGACAGCTCGGTTTGCGCGTTCTTGAGGCCGTTGAGCGAAGTGTAGAAGGACATCGGTGGTCTCCTTAGGCAGTGGGTGTGGTGGCGGTCTGGGCGGCCTTGGCAGCCAAGGCCTGAGCGAGCTGGGCGGAGATCGCCTTCAGCGTCGCGTTGATGTTCTCGATCCCCGAGAGCGAGGAGAACTGCGCCATCTGCGCGATCATCTCCTTGTTATCGACCGGATCGGTCGGATCCTGCTGCTTCATCTGCGTGGTCATCAGGCGAATGAAGTCGGCCTGGCCCAGCACCTGTGAGGGAGCTTTGGCGGGAGCTGCGGCGGCGGTGGTAATCGCTGAGATCATCATTTCATCCTCATCGTATCGAGCATCAACTGCTTGGCGGTGGACAGGGCCTCGACCAGGTTCTGGTACTGGCGCGAGGCATCGAGCATTTCGGTCATCTCGGCGTTTTCATCGACCGGGGCGATCCAGATATCGCCGTTCGCGTCGGCGAGCGGGTGGCCCGGATTGTGTTCCTTGACCGGCGCGGCAGTCTCGCGGGTCACGCTGCTGACCCGCACGGTCGAGAGCCCGCTCGCGCGGTCGTAATCCTCGGCGAAGACCGCGCGGACCGGGCGGTACGCCGCGTCCTCGCTGCTGGCGACCGAACCCGCGTTGGCGAGGTTGGACGAGGCTGCGTTCATCCGCACCAGCTGCGCGGACATGCCCCGCTGGGCGACGCCGAACAGCGTCAGGGGGACCGGGCCGGCCACGCTCAATCGCCCTTCAGCGCGCGGGTGATGGTCTCGACCCGGCCGCGTATGAACGACAAGGTTGCCTGGTAGCCCACCGCGGTTTCGGCAAAGGCGGTCTGCTCGGTCGCCATCTCGACCGTGTTGCCGTCAAGGCTGGGCATGACCGGAACGCGGTAGCGGATCGCCCCGCTGGCGGCGGCGTCGATGCCCTGACCTTTGACGCTCGCGCGCAGGGCTGCACCGAAATCGATGTCGCGGGCCTTGTAGCCGGGGGTCCCGGCATTGGCGATGTTCGAGGTGATCAGCCCCAGCCGCTGTGAACGTAACTCGAGCGCGGCTCCATGTATTCCGAACAGGCTGTTGGCCATCGTCTGGCTCCTTGCACAATTGCGTGCAGCCCATTCAGCAAGCCCTGTGCCAACCGCGCAAATGACGGATCTTCGCGGTCATACGGGGCGGTCACCCGGCAAGGGCCTGCCGCAAACGGCAAATGTCTGCCGCCTGCTGAAGTATCCTGCGTGGTGCCGTCCTGTTGCTCAGAGCACAGGAACATTGAAGCCCATGAACGTGATGAACTTGATCGATGGACCCTCGGCGCTGATCGTGTTCGGGGGGACTGCGTTGGCCACGGTGCTGCGCGCCGGCTGGGCCGATTGCCGCGTGACCTGGCGCAAACTGCGCCAGCTCGGCCACCATCCGTTCGATCCCGATGCTGCGCGAGGCGAGCTCGCGCAGCAGATCCAGGAGATCCAGCGCGACGGGTTGCTGCGCGCCCACTCGCACCACTTCGGCGACAGCGAATTCGACGAGGCGACCGACGCCCTGATTGCGCGGCGCTCGGTCCCGGCGCTGCTCGCCGCGCATGAGGCGCACAAGGCGCGGCGGATTGCCGAAAGCGATCGCGCGGTGCGAACCCTGGCGCAGGCGGCCGAGCTGTCACCGGTGTTCGGCCTCGCCGGCACGCTGATTTCGCTGAGCCAGCTCCCCGCCGCTGGCATCGCGCAAGGTTCGTACACCGGGGCGATCTCGATGGCGGTGGTAACCACGCTTTACGGCCTGCTCGGCGCCAACCTGCTGCTCGCCCCGCTCGCGCGGATTGTCGAACGGAAGGCCGCGTCCGAAGAGGGGGATCGGCAGGCAGTGATCGACTGGATCGCCGCACAGGTCGAGGTTTCGAATGCGCCGCGCGCGGTGCGTTCAGCGGCCGCACGATGATCGCGCGGCTCGGCAGCGGCTGGCAGACCGTGCTCGCCGACCTGTCGCTGATCCTGTTCATGATCACCGCAGCGGCGGTCTCGAAAGCTCCGGCCCAACCCGCCCAGCTCGCCCCGTCCATGCTGCCCGCGCTGGGCAGCCCGGTCGCGGTATGGAGTGCTGCTCCGGGCGGCCCCGACTTGCTAACATGGCTGGCGCAAAACGCGGGCGACCCGCGCTTGCGGCTGACCATTGTCGCCCCGCCCGCAGCTGCGCTGGACGCGTTGGCGCTAGGCGCGGCCAGCGGCCGCCCAGCGCGGGTGCTGATCGAGCCGGGTATGCAAGGGCTGCCGATTGCCACGTTGACTTACGATCAGGCCGGACTGGCACACAGGTTGCGTGAGCCAAAGCCGAAGGAGACCTTGCCATGACCCGAACCCTTGCCGTGCTGACAGCCGCGTTCTGCGCCAGTCCGGCCTTGGCGCAAAGCTACGCCGATCTTGCCGCAGTCGATAATGCGGTGGCCGCGTTCACCGGCGCACCGCAAGGCAGCCCGGGCGGAGCCGCACAACTTGTCGACCGGCGGCTGCGGCTGGTGCCATGTCCGGCCGAACTCGCGCTCGCCTGGTATGGTGCGCGCCGTGATACGATTGAGGTGCGCTGTCCTGCAGCGGGCGGGTGGAAGCTCTATGTGCCGGTCACCGGTGGTGGTGCTGGCCCGGCCGCCGCTCCCTTGATCGTGCGCGGCGATGCGGTGACGATCAGCGTCAGCGGCGCTGGCTTTGCCGTGTCGCAGCCGGGCGAAGCGCTGGAAAGCGGCGTGCTGGGCGCGTGGATCAAGGTGCGCGGGCCAGCTTCGGTCGCGGCGCAGAACGCCCCGGTGCTGCGCGCCAAAGTGCTGCGCCCCGGGGTTGTGGGCATGGATTTGCCGTGATCCGGCACCGCCTTGCCGGGCGCGCTTAATATGCCCCGCGCACTGTCGTTCTCGGATTGGATAACAATTAAGGAGCGGCGAGATGCCACCCATCGAACTTGGACCCCTGGGTCCGCAAGCGGCCCGCGCCGTTAGCGCGGTGGCTGCCAAAGCCGTCAAGGACAAGCCGGTCACCGGTCAACCGGTCGCCAACGATACCGCCCGCAGCCATGCCTCGGCCAACTCTGCCGTGGTGCGCAGCGCGGCGCTCAATCCCGGGCCGCAGCCGGTCGACGGCGAGCGTGTCGCGGAAATCCGCAGGGCCATCGACCAGGGCCGCTACCCTGTCCTGCCAACGAAAATCGCCGATGCGATGATCGCAGCCGGCCTGCTGCTGAGGAGCGGAAAATGAGCGAAGGCAGCGAAATGTGCGGCCAGCTGCGGCAGATGATTGCCGTGTTGCAAGCCGAACGGCAGGCGCTTGCCGGGCTGGATCTGGATGGCATCATGGGTGCGGCGCAGGACAAAACCCGGCTGTGCGGCACGCTCGACCAGCTCTCCTCGTTCGCACCAAGTGCAGACATCGACGACGAATGCCGCGGGCTGCTTGATGCAGCGCGGCGGCTCAACGAGGTAAACCGGCAGGTGCGCAACCTGATTGCGGCCAATGTCGCCGCCCGGCTCGATGCGCTGACCGGCTCGCCGGCATTGTACCGCGCCGGTGCAACTGCTGCTCCGGCTTACCTTCGCGCGGTCCCGCACGGCTGATCTGGCACGCCCCTTGCTGAGGTGCTGGCAACGAAAGTCCGTTGCAGGAGCCTCGCTTGAGCGAACCTAAAGCCATCGGTGCTGCGGTACCCACACCGCAAGTCCACAGCGCCATTGCCCGCGCCGCGCACGCGACCGGGGTCGACTTTGCCTACCTGCTGGGCGAAGCGCGGCTTGAATCGAGCCTCAATCCCAATGCCCGCGCGGCGACCTCTAGCGCGGCCGGGCTGTACCAGTTCACCGGCGGTACCTGGCTTCGGACGCTTGACCGCCACGGCGGCGCACATGGGCTCGGCTGGGCCGGTGACGCGATCAGCGGCGGGCGGGTGACCGACCCGGCGCAGCGCGGCGCGATCATGGACTTGCGCTACGATCCCGATGCCGCAGCTTTGATGGCGGGCGAACTCGCCAACGACAACCGCCTGGTGCTGACCGGCGTACTCGGGCGCGAACCCGATGCGGGCGAGCTGTACCTGGCGCATTTCCTCGGCGCGGGCGGGGCGAGCCAGTTCCTGACCGCGCTGCAATCCGATCCCGGCCAATCCGCCGCCGCACTGTTGCCTGCTGCGGCCAATGCCAACCGGACGATTTTCTACGACTCTGCGGGCGCGCCGCGCTCGCTGGGCGAAGTGATGGACCTGCTGCGCGGCAAGATGGCGAGTGCGATGGGCGACACGCAAAGCCCCGTCCCGTCGGGGCGCGGTTGGGGTGTGGGTTCCGCAGCCACATCGACGCAAAGCCTCGCAATGTCGTTCCCCCACCCCCAACCCCTCTCCGATGAGGAGGGGGGCACGAAGCGGCCCTCGATGGCGGACACTCTCGCCGCGACCTTCGGGCTAGGCGGTGAAACGCAAGCCCCGCCGCACGTCCGTGCGGCTTACGGCAAATTGTCGGCGTTCGGGCTGTGACCGCTTTGCTCCAGCGCTTCAAGCTCAGCGCCTTTGCGCTGCCCGCCGGGATCCTGACGCTGATCGGGCTGATGATCGTGCCGACCCCGGCGCTGGTGCTCGACGTGTTCTTCGTGCTCAACATCGCGCTGTCGGTGGCGATCCTGATGGCCGCGATGAACGCCGAAAAGCCGCTCGACTTCTCCTCCTTCCCCTCGGTGCTGCTGTTCGCAACGCTGCTGCGGCTGTCGCTCAACGTCGCCTCGACCCGGGTGGTCCTGGTCAACGGACATCTTGGCGGGGCCGCTGCGGGCCACGTGATCGAGGCGTTCGGCGCGTTTCTGGTGGGCGGCAATTTCGCGGTCGGGCTGTTCGTTTTCGCGATCCTGATGATCATCAACATGGTGGTGGTGACCAAGGGCGCGGGGCGCGTGTCCGAAGTTTCGGCCCGCTTCACGCTCGATGCCTTGCCCGGCAAGCAGATGGCGATCGACGCCGATCTCGCCGCTGGCCTGCTGACTGCGGACGAGGCCAAGGCGCGCCGCCGCGAAGTCGCGACCGAGGCCGATTTCTACGGTTCGATGGATGGCGCGAGCAAGTTCGTCAAAGGCGACGCGATCGCTGCGCTGCTGATCCTGGGGGTCAACATCATCGCCGGCTTCACGCTGGGCATGATCAGCCACGGGCTGACGGCGGGCGATGCCGCGCAGAAGTACGTCACCCTGGCGGTGGGCGACGCGCTGGTCGCGCAGGTGCCTTCGTTGCTGCTGTCGATTGCCGCGGCGGTGATCGTCACCCGCGTGTCCGACTCGCGCGATCTGGCCGGGCAGATCGGCGGCCAGCTCGGCAACCCGGCGACGTGGCTGCCGGTCGCGGTGATCCTTGGCGCGATCGGGATGATCCCGGCGATGCCGCAGACGATTTTCCTGCCCGCCGCCGCGCTCACCTTGTGGTTGTGGCGCAAACTCAGCCAGCGCGCCGCGCGTCCGGCCCCGCTCGCCGAAGCGCCGCCGCCGCCCGATCCGGGGCGGATCGCACTCGAAGATGTGTCCGACCACACGCTGGTCACGATCGAATTGGGCTACGGGCTGATCCACCTCGTCGATGACAAGCGCGGCTCGCCGCTGGTCGCGCGGATCACCGGGGTGCGCAAGCAGCTGAGCCAGGCCTTCGGCTTCGTCGTCCCGCAGTTCCGCGTGCGCGACAGCCTTGAGCTTGGCCCCAATCACTACCGCATCATGCTTGGCGGGGTGCCGCTCGGCGGGGGTGAGCTGCGCGCCGACCAGACGCTGGCGATTGACGCCGGCGACGTTCACGGCACCACCCGCCTGCACGGTATGGCCACCCGCGATCCCAGCTTCGGCTGCCCCGCGCTGTGGATCGACCCGGCGCAGCGCGACCTCGCGATTGCCGAGGGATATTTGACCGTCGACGCCAGCACTGTCGTTGCGACCCAGCTCAACCAGCTGCTGAGCGAGCGCCCGCAGGCGCTGTTCGGGCCGGATGAACTCAAGGCGATCCTCGACGGGGTCAAGGAACGCGCCGCGGGCCTGGTCGAGGCGGTCTATCCCGCCCCGCTGAACCTTGCCGCGCTGACCCGGTTGTTTAGCGCATTGCTCGAAGACGGACTGCCAATCGGGCATCCGCTGCCCATTCTTGCTGCGCTGGCGCAGGCGGTGCAGCAGACCGCCGACCACGAAAGGTTGGTCGAACTGGTCCGCGCCGACCTGGGCGCAGCGATGGTCGCGCGGATCTGCGCGCCCGACCAGCGTTTGCCGGTGCTGACGCTTGATGCGCAGCTCGAAGCCGCAATTGTTCAAGGGCTGACCGATCCCGCGACCGGACAGCCGGTGATCGAGCCCGATCTCGCGCGCAACATCGGCGAGCATATCGCCGCCCTGGTGGCGGAGCGCGGCCCTACCGCACCGCCGCTCGCCCTGGTGGTCCAGCCGCGCGCGCGCCGCGCGCTCGCTGCGCTGCTCAGGCAACGCGCGCCCAGCTGCCTGGTGCTGTCGATTGCCGAACTGCCGCCCGCGCAACCGATCGAAGTCGTCGCGGTAATCGGCGCGCCGCAAGCCGCACCAATACCCGCACCGGAAAGAGAGTTCGCATGATCCACGATGCCAAAAGCCTGACCGTGCCGCGCGCCTATCAGGGCCACATTGCCGAGCGCGTTCAGCGCTTCCTGCCGATGGTCCGGCGGCTCGCGTGGCACGTCCACGGCAGCGGGCGGCAGGGGATCGAGCTGGAAGACCTGATGCAGGCCGGGATGGTCGCGCTGACCGAGTGCGCCCAGCGCCACGCCGGGCCGGGCGAAGACGGCTTCGCCGCCTATGCCAAAATGCGCGTGCGCGGGGCGATGGTCGATCTGATCCGGCGGCACATTCCGCTCGCCCGTAGCGCGGCGCGGCATGATGCGCCGGTGCGGCTGGAATCGATCGACGAGGCTTACTCGGACAGCGATCTCGCCTTTGCCGACGCGCGGCCCGACAGTTTCGCCTTGCTCGCCGACGAAGAATTGCGCGGCGCGGTGGCCAGGGCAATCGCTGACTTGCCCGAGCGGCTGCAACTCGTGGTCCAGCTGTATTTTGTCGAAGAACTCAATCTGGCGGAAATTGCCGAGACGCTGCGCGTTTCCGTGCCGCGCGTGCACCAGCTTAAGGCGCAGGCACTTTCCGCGTTGCGCAGCGCACTCGAAGGGCTGGCCGAAGTGGTTTGACCCTTGCGCAACTTAACCGGGCGATTAAGGCCGACTCCGGCAATGCGGAGCGGATGAATGGAACTGACACTTCAGGGGCGCACGGCGCTGATCACCGGCGCATCGTCGGGCTTTGGCGAGCATTTTGCGCGGTTGTTCGCGGCGCATGGCGCGAACGTGGTGATCGGGGCACGCCGCGCCGACCGGATCGCCGCGCTGGCTGCGGAGCTCGGTGACGCTGCACTGGCAGTCGCGATGGATGTCACCGACGAAGCCTCGGTGATCGCCGCTTACGATGCCGCCGAAGCGCGGTTCGGCACGGTCGATACCGTGATTGCCAACGCCGGGATCGCCAAGGCGGGGCGCTCGACCGACCTGTCGCTGAGCGATATTGCGGCGGTGGTCGAAACCAACTTTACCGGGCTTTACCTGACCGCGCGCGAAGGTGCGCGGCGGATGATCGCGGCCAATTTCCGCGACAGCGAACGCGGGCGGATCGTGCTGATCGGCTCGATCACCGCCGAGATGACCGGCAATAGCGAGACTGCTTACGCTGCGATCAAGGCCGGCGTTGCGCATCTCGGCCGCCAGTTCGCGCGCGAATGGGTGCGCCAGGGGATCAACGTTAACACGGTCCAGCCGGGCTATGTCGAAACCGAAATTCAGGGCGACTGGTTCGAGACGGCAGGAGGCCAGGCGCACCTGAATTCGTTCCACCGGCGGCGACTGACCCCGATCGGGGCGCTCGATGCCCCGCTGCTGCTGCTCGCCTCGGATGCTTCGCGGCACATCACCGGCGCGACACTGACCGTCGATGACGGGCAAGTGCTGTGACCATTGCTGACAGCACCCCGGTGATCATCGGGGTCGGGCAGGTCTCGGAACGGATCGGTGAGCCGGGTTATCTTGAACGCTCGCCGATGGATCTGGCGGGCGATGCTTTGGCAGCGGCGCTGACCGATGCCGGAGCGAGGAAGAAGCTCGCCCCGTCGCTCGATACCATCGCGGCAATCCGCCAGTTCGAGATTTCGGGCACGCGTTATCCTGCGCCATTCGGGCATGCCAACAACCCGCCGCGTGCGATCGGTCGCCGGGTCGGGGCGAACCCGGCGCGCGCGATCCTCGAGATTGTCGGCGGGCAGGGGCCGCAGAAGCTGGTCGGCGAACTGGCGGCGGAGATTGCCGCCGGGCGTTCGCAGATGGCGGCGATAGTTGGCTCCGAAGCAATCTCGACTGTGCGGGCTTTGACTTCACGCGGTGCAACGCGCGATTGGTCCGAGACGCGGCGCGGGACGTTGGAGGATCGCGGCTACGGGCATGAGGGAGTCTATGACGCCACCCTGGTGCGCCACGGTGCGGGCACCCCGATCGCGAGCTATGCGCTGGCTGAGAACGTCCGGCGCGAACGGCTCGGACTGACGCTGGATGAATACCGCGCCAGAATCGGCGATCTGTTCGCGCCGTTCACCAAAGTCGCCGCCGCCAACTCGCATTCAGCCGCCCCGATCGAGCGTAGCGCTGCCGAGCTGGCAATGCTCGATGACCGCAACCGCTTGCTCGCTGAACCTTATGGCCGGTTGGTGGTGGCGCGCGATCAGGTCAACCAGGGTGCCGCAATCGTGCTCGCCAGCGTGGCCGAGGCGCGCCGGATGGGCGTGCCTGAAGAGCGCTGGGTCTATATCCACGGCGTCGCCGATTGCGCCGAGCCCTCGCTGCTCAGCCGGCCCAGTCTGGAGCAGAGCCCGGCGGCGATTGCGGCAATCTCAAGTGCACTTGAGCTTGCCGGAACGAGTTGGAAAAAGCTTGATTTTGTAGATCTTTACTCGTGTTTTGCAATCCCCATTTTCAACTTGCTCGAAGGCTTTAAACTGAACCCGCACGATCCGCGCGGGTGGACCTTGACTGGCGGCTTGCCGTTCTTCGGCGGGGCCGGGAACAACTACGCCGCGCATGGAATTGCCGAAGCGGTGGCGCGGTGCCGCGCCGCGCCAGGGAGCCGCGCGCTGGTCGGCGCCAACGGCGGGATCATGAGCAAATATGCTGCGGCGGTCTATTCGACCGAGCCCGCTGACTGGGCGCAAAGCCGCTGGACCAGCCTGCCCAAGCGCGCGGCCAGTTATCGCGTGCTCGATGCCTACGACGGCGAATGCACCATCGACAGCTTCACCATCCAGCCGGGCAAAGCAGGGGAAGTGGCAACGATTGTCGGCCGTGCGGATGACACCCGGTTCGCCGCCAACAGCAGCGATCCCGGGATCTGCGCCGAGCTGCGCGCCGGGCCGGTGGCAGGACGCAAGGCGCGGGTCGAAGAAGGCGAAAGCGGCCAGAACCGGTTCTGGTTTATCTGACCCGCAGGGCTAGAGTTCGTCCGTCACCACGTTCCGCGATAGATATTTTTTGGTGTCACGTTGGGGCCGCCCGCCAGGTCTGCCAGCAGCGCCGGGGTCAGCACCTGCGGCAACTGCTGCGGCGCGCCGCCGTTCGCCGGGTACCACATGTACAGCGGCACCCCCGCCGCGCCCTGCGCGCTGAGGAAGCGGCTGATCGCCGCGTCGCG
Source organism: Sphingomonadaceae bacterium (assembly GCA_025359425.1). Classification (GTDB taxonomy): domain Bacteria; phylum Pseudomonadota; class Alphaproteobacteria; order Sphingomonadales; family Sphingomonadaceae; genus Novosphingobium. Next base: position 50,662 of record JANYGC010000116.1, on the reverse strand, counting down.
CCGGGTCCAGTCGCCGCGCAGCACGATCACGCCCGCTTTCTCGAATGCAGCGCGGGTGTCTTCGCGCTCGATCGCAGCGGCCTCGTTGACCTTGCAGGTCAGGCACCAGTCGGCGGTGAAATAGAGGAACGCTGGCTTGCCCGAAGCGCGGGCTTTGGCGAGGGCGTCCTCGCCATAGGGCTGGGTGGGAAGGATCGAATCGCTCGCATCAGATGGCGCGGCAGCGGGATCGATCGCGCTTGGAGCGAACAGGGCGATGGCGGCGATCAAGATCAAGCTCGCCCACATTGTCGGACGCAATCCAAGGCCCAACCGCTGGCGACTGCCTATAGCGTTCAGGACAAAGTAGAGGAATTGTCCCAAAACAACCAGAATGATTGCAAACTTGTCTCCACCAACCCGCCAGGCCAGCCACACCAGCGCCAACACCGTCAGCCCCATCGGCACGGCCATCGCCTTCTTGAACCAGTTCATCCACGCGCCGGGCCTCGGCAGCAAGCGGCGCAGCGCAGGCACATAAGCGAGCAGCAGGAACGGCAGCGCCAGCCCCAGCCCGAGCGCGCCGAACAGCGCCAGCGCGGGGATAACCGGCAGCAGCAGCGCTGCGCCCATTGCGGCGGCCATAAACGGCCCGGTGCACGGCGTGGCGGCAAACGCCGCGAGCAGCCCGGTGGCAAACGCGCCCTGCGGCGAACCGTCTCCGGCAAAGCCCGGCACCGCGAATTCGAACAGGCCCGCAAGGTTGGCAGTGATCGTCACCGCAAGCAGCAGCAAGGCCGCAACCACCAGCGGCTCCTGCAACTGGAACGCCCAGCCGACCTGCTCGCCGCCTGCGCGCAAGGCCAGCAGCAGCCCGCCCAGCGCGAGGCAGGCCAGCACCACGCCCGCAGTATAAGCCAGCCCCTCACGCCGCGCTTGGCGCTCGCTCTCGCCCGCGCGGGCGAGGCTCAGCGCCTTGAGGCTGAGGATCGGAAACACACACGGCATCACGTTGAGCAGCAGCCCGCCGAGCAAGGCCGAGAGCAGCAGCACCGCAAGGCAAGCAGGCGGCGCGGCCCCTTCGAGCGGGGTGCCGCCGCTCGGCACTGGCCCCGGCGCGGCGTCGATTGTCACCCCGTCGCCGGCGGAGTTGAGCCGCAGCACCGCCGCTAGCTTGCCCGGCTTGACCGGCTCGAATCTGGCGCGCGGCAGTTCGACCACAAGTGTGTCGCCATCGCGCAGAAACCGCTGCGGCGCGGCGTAGTCGACCACGCGTTCGCTGCTGACAAACAGGTGCGGCTGGTCAAGCTTGGCCGTGGCGGGCAGCGGCACGGCGATCCGCACGACGTTCCCGGCCAGCGCGAACTTAGCCTGGCTGCCCAGCGGCGCGGGCAGCGCCGCGCGCCACCCATCGAACCGCGCATCGCGTGCGCCCGGTGCGCCGACCTTGATTGTCAGCGCCAGGTCGGCTTGTTCAGGCACGCAGATCTTGTCGGTGCAGGCGAGCCATTGCGCCTTGCCGGTTACGGCCAGCGCCGTCCCCGGCACGGCGTCGGCGGGTACCGCCAGATCGACCAGCACCGCATAGTTATGCTCGTAAACGTGGTTCATCAGCCCGGAAACCAGCAGCGTGCCTGGCACCGGAAAGCGCAGCGCGCCCAGGCTCGCCCCGCGCGGCAGGGTCCAGTCCACCGTCAGCGGCTGCCCGGCGTCACCCGGATTGATCCAGTAACCGTGCCACCCGGTGCCCGGCTGCATCAAAACCGCCAGCGTGATGTGGCTGCCGGGTGCCCCTTCCGACTCGGCGAGCAGGATCGGCTGGATATGCGGCGCAGCAGCCTGCGCGGGGGCGAGGCCAGCCAGCATGATCGCCACGAAAAATACCAGCAATTTCAGGGCGAATGCCCGCATTCTCGATAAACTCCAACAGTCCGGTTCGCAGCGCTTGCAAGTGTCACGCGGTGCCGTCATCAGGGCTTTGGCCACATTGCCCTGCAAGATCAAGGAAGCCCGATGCGCCGTCTGCTCGCCCCGTTAACTTTGGCCTTGCTGCCGGTGCTGGCCGCCTGCGCGGCGCAGCCGCAAGTCGAACCGGGCTATGCCGCCGTCGCTCCGGCACCCACCGGCCCGCCCAAGCTGATCGTGGCGATTGCCGTCGACCAGTATTCGGCCGACCTGTTCGCGCAGTATCGCCCGCATTACCGCCATGGCCTCGCCCGGTTGGCGCAAGGCGCGGTGTTCCCCTCGGGTTATCAGTCACACGCCGCAACCGAAACCTGCCCTGGCCACTCGACCCTGCTGACCGGCAATCACCCGGCGCGCACCGGGATCATCGCCAACAACTGGTACGAACCCGAAGGCCCGCGCGCCACCAAGCCGATCTATTGTGCCGAGGATGACCGCAATCCCGCCTCAAGCGCGCGCAATCCGGTGGTCTCGGCCTATCACCTCAAGGTGCCGACGCTGGGCGAATATATGAAGGCGGCCGATCCGCGCAGCCGCAACGTGGCGGTTTCGGCGAAAGACCGCGCGGTAATGATGATGGGCGGCCACACCATCGATGCGGCGTATTGGTGGAAGGGTGCGGGCTTCGTGACGCTCGCCGGGCGCGATCTGGCGCCTGCTGCGGTGAGCGAAAACGCTGCGGTCACCGCGACGCTCAAGTCCGGCGCCCCGGCACTGGCCGCTCCCGCATGGTGCCAGCCGACCGACCATGCGGTAGCGCTCGGAGCCAAGGGCAGCACCGGGCAGGGCCGCTTCGCGCTGCCCGCACTGGCGAGCGAAGCCAAGGGCCCCGACCTGTTCCGTATCTCGCCCCGGATGGATGCTGCGACGGTCGATCTCGCCACCGGGCTGGTCGACGAGATGGGGCTGGGCAAGGGCGGCGCGCCTGATGTCCTTTCGGTCAGCTTGTCGGCGACCGATTACATCGGCCATGCCACCGGCACCGAGGGAGTCGAGATGTGCATCCAGATGGCCGAACTTGACAAGAACATCGGCCGGTTGATGGATCACCTCGATGATCTGGGGATCGACTACATGGTCGTGCTGTCGGCCGATCACGGCGGGCTCGACACCCCCGAACGGCTCGACGAACAGGCCCTGCCGCGCGCCGTGCGGGTCAGTGCAGCGCTGTCGCCCGATGCCTTGTCGAAGGCGGTTTCGGCCAAGACCGGGATCAAAGTCGATGGACCGCTGCTGCTCGCCGATGCCGCGTTTGGCGATTTCTACGTCAACCGTGCGGTCCCGGCGGCGCAGCGCCCGGCGGTGATCGCGGCGCTGGTCGGATTGGCCAAGGCGCACCCGCAAGTCGCGGCGGTGTTCACCGCGGAGGAGCTGGCCAAAAGCCCGATGCCCTCGACCAACCCGCAGGACTGGTCGCTGAAAGACCGCGCCCGCGCTTCGTTCGATCCGGCGCGTTCGGGCGACGTCATCATCCTGCTCGACCGCGCGGTGGTGCCGATCCCCGAACCGATGCCGGGGGCCTATATCGCCACCCACGGCAGCGCATGGGACTATGACCGGCGGGTGCCGATGCTGTTTTGGCGCAAGGGCGTGCCGGGGTTCGAACAACCGCAACCGGTCGAGACGGTGGATATCGCGCCGACGCTGGTGGCGATCCTCGGCCTGACTTTGCCCGATGGAACCTTCGACGGGCGCTGCCTTGATATCGATGGCAGCGCGGTCAATTCGTGCGGGGCGAAATGAGCGAGCGCAAAGACCTCCTGATCCTCGGCGGCGGCTTGGTCGGGATGACGCTCGCCTTGGCCGCCGCGCGCCAGGGCATCACCAGCCATGTGGTCGATAAAGCCTTGCCCGAGGAATTGACCGCAGAGGGCACCGACGGCCGCGCCTCGGCGATCTCGACCGCGAGCTGGAACCTGTTGGGCAATATCGGTCTGGCACAGCGACTTGAACCATTGGGCTGCCCGATCTCGGCGATTGCGGTGACCGACGCGATGAAACCGGGCCGGATCGACTTCCAGCCGGGGGCGGATGACGGCACGCTCGGGCGGATGTTCGCCAACCGCGACATTCGCCTCGCGCTGTTCGAAGCGGCGCGCGGGGAACCGGCCATCGCCTGGTCGAGCGGGGTTGAGCCTGTCACGCGGGAGCGCGGCGAGCATGGCGTTTCCGCCACGCTCAGCGACGGACGCGTGCTCGAGGCCAGCCTGATGATCGGTGCCGAGGGCCGGGGGTCGCCGACCCGCGCCGAGGCCGGGCTGAGCTCCGCACGCTGGGATTACCGCCACCGCGCCTTTGTCACCGCGATTACGCACGCACGGCCACATGACGGAGTGGCGTGGGAGATTTTCTACCCCACCGGGCCGCTTGCGCTGCTGCCGCTGCTTGACCTGCCCGACGGACGGCACCGCAGCGCGGTGGTGTGGACTGTCGACGAACGCGCTGCTGCCGGGATCAGCGGGCTGAGCGATGCAGTGTTCCTCAGCGAAATCACCGCGCGGATGGAAAGCGTGTTCGGCGCGGCCGAACTGATCGCGCCGCGGATATCCTACCCGCTCAACTTCCACCACGCCGCGCGGATCACCGAACAGCGGCTCGCGCTGATCGGCGATGCTGCGCACGGGATGCACCCGATCGCCGGGCAGGGGCTTAACCTTGGCCTGCGCGATGTCGGCTGCCTGGTCGAGGTGCTGAGCGAAGGAATGCGGCTCGGGCTCGATCCCGGCGACGCGCAATTGCTCGCGCGTTACGAACGCTGGCGCAGCCTCGACAGCGTCAGCGTGATGGCGACCACCGACGCGCTGGTGCGGATATTCGGCATTCCCGGGCGCTTGCCGAGCATGGTCCGGCGGCTCGGCATGGGGCTGATCCAGCGCAGTGGCTGGATGAAGCGCTTCTTCATGGACGAAGCGCGCGGGATGTCGGGGCAATTGCCGAAGCTGCTAAAGGCGCAGTAATCAGCCCGCCGGCGGCGCCATCAGCCCCGGCTGCCGCACGGCTTCGCCGTTGCCGTCCTTGAGCAGTTCGGGCTCGGTCAGCGCGGCCTGTTCGATCTGGCCGAGCGCGGCCTGGGCATCGGCATAGCGGCGCGCGGCCGCCATCCAGTCGCGCGCGGGGGCGCTATCGGGCAGCTTGGCGACTTCGGCGATCGCAGCTTCGACCTGGCCGCTGCGGAGCAACATGCGCGCATGGTCGAGCCGCTGGTCGGGGCTGGCGGTCTTGCCGTCATCGTGACGGATCACGAACAGGCTGGACAGTTCGCGGGTAAACCGGCTCCAGCCGTCTTGGTCCCTGGGCCGGGCGAGCAATGCCGGGGCGAGGCTATCGAGCTGCGCGGCGAGCTGGTCGTGCGTGACCGGCGTCTTGGCGGCTACCACCAAGGTCGTCACCGCGGCCGGACGCGCCGAGCTGAACCGCGTGCGCAGCTGGCTTTCGAGATAATCGAGCGGCTTGCCCTGTTCGATTGCGCGGCGGGTCGCCAGCGCCACCAACAGGCCCTCGGCCCGCGCCGAATTGCCGCCCACCGCCGCGGTCTGGAGGTTGAGCTGCGCCATTCTCCGCTCAAGCGCGGAAACCTGCTGGTCGAGCGCGGTAGCGGCGAAACCGGGTGCAGCAGTGGGGCTTGGTGCAGACATCGCGGGCGGCCCGCTCAGTGCCGTTGGCGCGGCACCGCGCAGGCCCAGGTCGATTTGCCCGTTCCACACCAGCCAGCCGACCAGCCCGGCACCGCCGAGGAACGAAATCAGCCCGGCGAGCAGCATCGCCCGGAGCGAGGGCCCGGCACGCGCAGCAACGGCGGGTTGGGAAGTGTAATAATCGTCTGGCATTGATCTCTGTTCTAGTCAGCCGGAGTTGCGACCTGCGGGCCATGGGTCTTGGCACATCTGGCGGGCCAAGGCCAGCAGCGCCTTGTCGTCGGGTCTGGCCCCCGCCGCGACCTCGCCCCACCCCTCACCGGCCGCCGCCCCGATCCGCGGCGATAGCGCGGCAAGCCGGATCGGGGCACGGCGAATGCCGCAGCGGACACATTCGGCGGTCAGGTGGTGGGCGGCTTCGGCCGAATGGAGCGCAACGATTGCCGGTTCGCGCAGCAGTGCCGCAAGTTCGGCGGGCAGGGCGCGCGGCTGGCTGGCATAGACCACCCGCTCATCCATCGTGGCGGATTTGGGCAGGGCCAGGCCGACGCGCTCCTGCCCGGTCAGGCGGAGCAGGCGCTGGTGGCCCTTGTCCAGCTCACCCAGCAACGCCTGCATCGCCCCCGCGCCAGTGTTAGCCAGCACAAACCCGGCTGCCCGCGCTGCTGCTGCAGTTGCCTCGCCCACCGCATAGACCGGCAAGCCGTGCAAGGCCGCCAGCCCGCGTCCGCCGTGGCGGAACACATTGGCGCTGCCGACCAGCAGGGCATCGTAGCGGCCGGGCAGCACCGCTTCCCAGCTTTTCGGAACGACTTCGAACAACGGAAAGCCCAGCGCATCCATGTGCAGCGTGCGCGCGGCGGCAGTGCTGGCCGCATTGCCCGGTTCGGGGCGGATGATGACCAGCGGGACCATTGCTACGCCCCCCCGGGGGGATCGAAATGCGCGCGGATCGCCGGGCCCGCGGCTTCCAGCAATTGCGCCGCCAGCGCCTGAGCCGCCGCCCTGTCGCCCGGGGCAAACCGCGCCTGCCCGCGCACTTCTTCAGCGCCGTCGGGGCTGAGCAGCGCGGCGGTCATCACCAGCAGGTCGCCGTCGGCCTCGGTCAGGACCGCAATCGGACTGTGGCAGTTGCCGCCCAGCGCCGCGAGCAGCGCGCGCTCGGCGAGCACCGCCTGGTGGCTGGGGAGGTGGTCGATCGCCGCGAGCAGCGCGCGCATTGCAGCGTCGCTGGTGCGGCATTCGATCGCGATCGCGCCTTGGCTCGGCGCGGGCAGCCAGTCATGCGCCGCCAGCGGGGTGCCGTGCGACAGCCCCAGCCGGTTGAGCCCAGCCATCGCCAGCAACGTCGCATCGGCCTCGCCCGCCGCCAGCTTGGCCAGCCGGGTCGCGACATTGCCGCGGATGCCGACCACGCTGCAATCGGGGCGCGCGCGCAACGCCAAGGCAGCGCGGCGCGGCGCGCTGGTGCCGATCCTTGCACCCGGCGGCAAATCGGCCAGCGAGGCTGCGCCAATCAGGCAATCGCGCACGTCTTCGCGCGGCAGCACCGCTGCGATCACCAGTTCGGGCGGCCGCAGCGTTTCGACATCCTTGAGCGAATGGACCGCAAAATCGACCTCGCCGGCGAGCAGCCGGGCGTCGAGCTCCTTGGTCCACAGCGCCTTGCCGCCGATGTCGGCGAGCGGGCGATCCTGCACTTTGTCGCCGCTCGCAGTGACCGGAACCAGCTCGACCAGCAGCCCCGGATGCGCCGCAATCAGGCATCCGCGCGCCTCTTCGGCTTGTGCCAGGGCGAGCGGCGAGCGGCGTGTGCCAAGTTTCAGTCGGGGACGGTCGGGCATGACAGGTTGTGCTAGTGCGCAATGGCTTTAAGGGAAAGTCGCGATGACGATTGTCCTCGGAATTGAATCGTCGTGCGACGAAACCGCAGCCGCTTTGGTGGACGATGGCCGCACGATCATTGCGCAGCGCATCGCTTCGCAGGACGAAGCGCATCGCCCCTATGGCGGCGTCGTCCCCGAAATCGCCGCGCGCGCCCATGCCGAACGGCTTGCGCCCCTGATCAAAGCGGTTCTGGATGACGCCGGGTTGAGTCTGGCCGATCTTGACGGCATCGCCGCCACTGCCGGGCCGGGACTGATCGGCGGGGTCATGGTCGGGCTGGTCAGCGCCAAGGCGCTGGCGATGGCGAGCGACAAGCCGCTGATCGCGGTCAACCACCTCGAAGGTCATGCCTTGTCGCCGCGGCTGGCCGATGCCTCGCTGACCTTTCCCTATCTGCTGCTGCTGGTGTCGGGCGGGCATTGCCAGATCCTGCTGGTCGAAGGGGTCGGGCGCTACCGGCGGCTGGCGACCACGATCGACGATGCGCTGGGCGAAGCCTTTGACAAGACCGCCAAGATCCTCGGGCTCGGCTTTCCCGGCGGCCCGGCGGTCGAGCGGATCGCGGCGACCGGGCATGCCAAAGCCGTCGCATTGCCGCGCCCGCTGCTGGGCAGCGCCGAGCCGAATTTCTCGTTCGCCGGGCTGAAAAGTGCAGTGCTCCGGGCCAAGCAGGCGAACGTCCATCAGGATGCCGATATCGCCGCTGCCTTCCAGCAAGCGGCGATCGACTGCGTGATTGACCGGACCCGCAAGGTTCTCGGCACCATTGCCCGTCCGAGCGCCTTGGTCGTTGCGGGCGGGGTGGCCGCCAATCGTTCGGTCCGCGCCGCGCTGGAAGCATTGGCGGCGGAGCACGGGTTGAAGTTCGTCGCCCCGCCGCTCGCGCTGTGCACCGACAACGCCGCGATGATCGCCTGGGCCGGGCTTGAGCGGATGGCACTCAAGGGGTTCACCCCCGACCCGTTCGATTTCGTCGCTCGCCCGCGCTGGCCGCTCGATCCCGACGCCGCCCCGGTGCGCGGGGCCGGGGTCAAGGCATGACCCCGGATCAAGTCCGGGGCAGGCCGTTGGGGATCATCGGGGCAGGGGCCTGGGGGACCGCGCTGGCGCAGGCATTGGCAGGCAATGGCATGCCCGTGATCATCTGGGCGCGTGAGGCGGAACTGGTTGACGAAATCAACGCCGTGCATCGCAACAGCCTGTTCCTGCCCGAGACAAAACTCTCATCGCACATCCATGCCACCAACGACTTGGCCGACCTTGCCGCCTTGCCGGTGGTGCTGGTGGTCACCCCGGCGCAGCATCTTGCCCGCGTGCTGGCCGACCTGCCCGATGCGCCGCGCGATCTGGTGCTTTGCGCCAAGGGGATCGAGGCGGGAACCGGGCGGCTGATGGCCGATGTGGCGAAGGATGCCGCGCCCGGGGCGACCATCGCCGTGCTCTCCGGCCCGACTTTTGCACACGAAGTTGCCGCCGGGCTGCCCACCGCAGTCACGCTCGCCTGCTCTGGCGGGGTTACCCAATGGGAGCGGATCGCCCCGCTGCTCTCGCGCCCCATGTTGCGGCCCTATTACTCGGACGACGTGATCGGCGCGGAGATCGGCGGCGCGGTCAAAAACGTGTTGGCGATCGGCTGCGGGGTGGTCGAGGGGCTAGGGCTGGGCCAGAACGCCCGCGCCGCGCTGATTGCGCGCGGCTATGCCGAGATGCTGCGCTTCGGCCTCGCTCGCGGGGCCCGCGCCGAAACGCTCGCCGGGCTGTGCGGGCTGGGCGATCTGGTGCTGACCTGCTCGTCCACCGCAAGCCGCAACTTTTCGCTCGGCAAGGCGCTCGGCAAAGGGATGTCGGCGGCCGAGGCGCTGGCCGGCAAGAATTCGGTGGCCGAAGGCGCGTCCACCGCGCCAGTGCTGGCTGAACTGGCGCTGCGGGACGGGATCGACATGCCGATCGTCATGGCGGTCGCCCGGCTGCTGCGCGGCGAAGGCCCGGCGCGGCAGGCGGTCGCCGAACTGCTCGCCAGACCACTTAAATCAGAGGGGCCGCTCAAGGCCGAGGGGCCGCAGGCATGAGCGCAGAGGAGACCGCCCAGCAGGACATCCAGGCGCTGGCCAAGGGCGGACGAACCAATTTCTTCGGGTTCCTGCTGCGCCTGCTCGGCACCGCGCCGTTCCTGTTCATCGCTGGGCGGCTCTATGGGGTCGAAGCGCTGGGGATCTATGCCTCCGCGGTGCTGATCGCCGAGCTGGCGGCGCAATTGTGCGGCCTTGGCCAGCGCCGCGGGCTTGCGCAGCGGCTCGCCGAAGAGGGCCGCGATCCAGCCCATGCCGTGGCCGATGCGCTGCTGCTGACGCTGGGCCTGTCCATTGTGGTCGCGACGCTGCTCTATCTGGTCCCTGCACCGATGTTCCCCAGCGGGAAGTTCAACCAACTTGACCGCCTGCTGCCGTTCGCGATCATTCCCAATGCGCTGACCGACGTGATGCTCGCCGCGCTGGCCTATCGCTACAACGTCGGCGCGACGGTCCGCGCGCGGTCGCTGGTCGAACCGTGGGTGCAGACGCTCACCGCGCTTGCCTGTCTGTGGCTGGTCCCCGAAGCCGGCCTGGCGCTATCCTATCTGGTCTCCAAGATCGCCGCGGCGCTGTTCGCCTTCGTCCCGCTGCTGCGGGCGCTAGGCCTGCCGCGCGGGTGGTCGCCGGACCCGGCGCGGCTGCGCAAGACCGCCGCGCAATCGGCCCCGCTCGCGGGCGCCGACCTGGTCGAATGGGGTTCGCGTCGGCTCGATCTGGCGATTCTCGGCTTCCTCACTTCGCCCACCGCAGTGGGGGTCTATTTCGCCGCGCAGCAGGTCGCGTCCTTGCCGCAAAAGCTCAAGACCAGTTTCGAGCCGATTCTCGGGCCGGTCATCACCCGCAATATCAACGAGGGCAACTACGCCGCGATCGCGCATCAGGTCTGCCAGGTGGGCTTCTGGATTGTCGCGGTGCAGGCCGGGATTGCGCTGGCGCTGGGCATTCCCGGCCCCGACGTGATGGGGCTGATCGGCAACGACTTCATCGGCGGCACCGGCGCGCTCGGCTTCCTGCTTGCCGCCGAGGTGGTCGCGGCGACTGCGGTGGTGAGCGAAGCTGCGCTGGTCTATCTCGCCCGCATCCCCAATCTGCTGATCTCGCTCGGCACGATCTCGCTCCAGGCGTTGCTGACCTTCGCCGGGATCGAGCTGGTCACACACCTGGGCTACAACGACAAGTTCAGCGCGGCGGCCGCGGCGGGCTCGCTGGCCTTGTCGCTCGGCGTGGCGTCCTTGCTCAAGGCGCGGTTGCTCGGGCGGATCCTGGGGCACCCGATCAACAATTGGCGCTGGCCGCTGGTCTGGGCCGCAGCCCCGGCGGTGGTGATCGGCTGGGCGACCCAGCGGCTGCTGCCGCATTGGGCCAGCCTGGTCTTCGGAATCCCGGCAATCCTGCTCGCCTACGGTTTCGTCATCTGGCACAAAGGCTTTGGCCCCGAAGACCGGGTGCTGTTCCGCCGCAACGTCGGCGCGTGAGTTAGAGGGCATGGAGTTGGCGCGATGATGCAGGGGATCGAAGCGAGCTGGGTGGTCTATGGCGTGGTCGCGCTGCTCGCGCTGCTGATCGCGTGGCGGCTGCTGTCGCGCGGCAAGTCCACGCGCGACCGTGCCTACAAGCCCGATGTGCTTGACGAAGGCCAGGCCCCGGCGGCGCGCAATCAGGCGCTGATCGATGCGGCACCCGCGGCGCAAGTGGTGATGCCGCCGGTGATGTCCGATGCGCTCGGCGGGATGGGCGAGATCGTCGCGGTGGCAGCGCAAGAGGAAGTGGAAGAAGCGCGGGTTGTCGAAGTGGCACCGCCTCCTCCGCCTCCTCCGCCTCCTCCTCCGCCACCGCCTCCGCCACCAGCTCCAGCGGCTGAACCCGAAGTGATCGCCGAGCCGGTCGTCATTCCCGAACTGGAAGAGGTGCCCTCACCAGCGCTGACTGCAATCGAGCAGCAGCGCCCCGATGCGGTGATCGAACCTGCCGTTCAGCCGGAGCCTGCGCCCGAACCCGCGTCCGAACCCGCGCCCGCTCCAGCCAGCACCGCCGACGATCTCTCAAAAATCAAAGGCCTCGGCCCCAAGTTACAGACGCTGCTGCCCACGCTCGGCCTCAGCACCTACACCCAGATCGCCGCACTGAGCGAAACCGACCTTGCCGCGCTCGACCCTAAGCTCGGCCCCTTCGCCGGCCGCCCCACGCGCGACGGCTGGGTCGAACAGGCGAAGTACCTCGCGGCGGGCGATGTTGCCGGGTTCGAGGCGCGGTTCGGGAAGGTTTGAATAGGGGTCAAAGGTCACACGAAGGTCACACCAAAACGATCCTGAAACGGGCATCCAACGCCGTGCCTGATCACAAGTTTTGGCACAGCCCGGTCGCGCGCATGAGCATTCGGGTCAATGGCCGCAACCGACGATGGGAAAGAACCCCGCCGCCATAACGGATCGCCGCGATGTAGGAAAATGCGGTCTGGGCGGGGCTTACTTGCGCATGTTCTTTGGACCAGCCTTGGCCCACCAGTGCTGGCCGTCCGTCTCCGACGACCAGGGGTTGACCAGCTCCCAGTGCTTGCCGACGAAGAGGTCGCCATCGAGCGTTGCGGTGAGCGCCAGCTTCACCTGCCGCCGGACCTTGCGCGAGGCAGCCTTCTTCCACGGATGGTCGGACGTTGCGGTAGTGACGCCGAAAATCGGCGTCTTGCGGCGGGCACGAGACATGACCAAACACCTTGCGAAGCGCCGCAAGAGGCCAGTCTGATCGGGATTGATCGATGGCTTGCGCGCTAATGTCGCAAGTGGTTGGTGTGGATTTGAGTCATGATTTCAGCCATCAAATTAAGGGTTCGGTCTTCCAGTCATACTTTGGCACCGGGATAGCGAGATTGCCACTGAGAGCCGACTTGAGCCAAGACTCTGTTGCAGCCTCCACTTCAATCACCGCATTCAGCGGGCTATCGCCGTGCGCAGAGCAAGACGCGAGGTCCGGCACATCGGCTATCCAACAACCAGCACGTTGTGACCAGAAGACGTTGATATGGTAGCGATGATCTTTCATTCCGCCCCGTCGGCCTCTGCCTGCATCTTGATGCGCTGCTTGTTGATATGGTCCTTCACCAGCAGGGTCAGATAGTCATCGGCAGAGATGCCAAGTTTGGCCGCCTCCTCGCACAGCATCTGATAGTGCTCTTCTGGAATATCGTTGACGATGATGTCGCGCATTTTGGCGGGCCGTGCAGTTGTATTGTGCCAACCATGCTACTGTTTCAAGCCGTCGATTCAAGAGCAACTGCACCCAGAATGGAGCTATGCACCTTCCCATAGTAGATAGCTTAACTCAGGCCGCGCGAGGTAGAATCTTGTCCAGCTCACCATTAAGTGCGCGCTTGGCTTCGAGCAGTTCGTAGTCGTCCTGCAAGCCGAGGAAGAACCCTTCGGACATGCGGAAATAGCGGGCGAGGCGCAAGTCGAGATCGGCATCCATCGGCTTGGTGCCGGAAATCACGTCACGCACGCGCGATGGCGCAATGGCGAGTGAAGATGCCAATGCATCTTCGCTCAGGCCCAGCGGTTCCATGAATTCGGAAACCAACAATTCCCCGGCATGACTGTTGTGCAGCCACTCGGGATCAATGGTAGTCGGCGATTTCGACATCGTATGCGTTTCCGTCTTTGAAGCGGAAACATATACGCCATTGGTCGTCGATTGAAATGACCCGTTGGACGGCATATCCTTCTTGAGCCGTCAAGGTGACTTGCTCTAGCAATTGATGTTGCGAATAACTACGGAGGTAGAGTGAGTTTGATGCGTGCCAAGATTGAGCCAGCCGTTCTCTACGGGGAGCTAAAGTCGCTCGCCGGGAATCGCCCGGAGTGTTTACAATTTGTAGATGATAGGGGGCAGTTGAGGCAAGATGTTCAAACGTGGTTAGGTCGAGTGTTTGCGCTCCTGGAAGCAAGTGGAGAAATAGTTGATACTGAATTGCTTCGTATCAAAATTGCCCAACTTCGGATCACAGTCAGGGATCAAGGGTATCACGCTGAAGGTGAAATTTGGGCCATCTTCGAGCGATCGCTAGCGAGAGCTGAGCTGGCTTCGCCAATTGATGTTCGCGGAGCGTTCATTCCTGTTGGTGGCCATTTTGATGCCTTCAGCGCTCTGGCAAAGGTGCTTGGATCTGCCCAAAAAGTCGTGTTGATTGTCGATCCCTATTTGGATGAAACAATTCTCACGGACTTTGCACCACTCGTCTCAGAAGGGGTTCAAATCCAGCTGCTTTGTGATGAAGCGTCCATTAAGCCGAGTCTGAAACCTGCGGTCTCCAAGTGGGTTGCGCAGTTCGCCAATGTCCGACCGATTGAAGCTCGTTCCACGCCGCCAAGGCAACTTCATGACAGGCTAATCATAATCGACGACACCGACGCTTGGATCGTAACTCAATCGTTCAAAGACCTCGCACAGAGAGCTCCGGGTTCGATCGAGAGAGCAAATCTCGAATCTGCAAAGCTCAAGATAGATGCATATTCATCGCAGTGGAATCAAGCTACGCCAGTTTGATTAATCAGACCCTCAACGCTTCTTGCCAATTTGCAACGCGAGCAAAATCGCGTTCATGAGTGCTAGCACCACCAGAAAGAATGTCAGAATCGAAATTATGATCTCATAGGGAGTCATATCAAAGCCCTTTCGGAAGGGCATCAATATGCACGTTGGTGGATTACAAAGTGGTAAAGTGGTAAACGAAAATTCCCATCATTTTGGCATTTTATCGCAATTTTGGAACGCTTCATCGTACTTTTGGATTGAGACTTGCCCTAGAGCCTCAGTTGAATTCGACGATTCGCAAGAGCATCACCGCCCCCACTTCCGTTTGCTCTCCCTACCGAACCTCCCCTTGCGCGTCCCCGGCTTGCCCTCGTTGCTCCGCCCCATAACCGGCGCGCGTTTGTCGCCGTCGGGGATGCCGAGTTCGTCTGCCTCAAGCTTGCGGATTTCATCGCGCAATCTTCCAGCTTCCTCGAACTCCAGGTCCGCCGCAGCGTTGCGCATCTTGCGTTCCAGTTCCTCGATGTACGCCCGCAAGTTGTGGCCGACGAGGTTGTTCGCGCCCTCGGCATCGATCTCGACCAGCACGCCATCCCTCGAAGCCGTGTCGGCGACGATGTTGTGGATGTCGCGCTTGATGCTCTCGGGCGTGATGCCGTGGTCGAGGTTGAACTGGTGCTGCTTTTCGCGGCGGCGGTCGGTTTCGGCGATCGCGCGTTCCATGCTGCCGGTCATCCGGTCGGCGTAGAGGATCACCCGGCCATCGATATTGCGCGCGGCGCGGCCGATGGTCTGGATCAATGATGTCTCGGAGCGCAGGAAGCCTTCCTTGTCGGCGTCGAGGATCGCGACCAGCCCGCATTCAGGGATATCGAGCCCTTCGCGCAACAGGTTGATCCCGACCAGCACATCGTAGACCCCAAGCCGCAGGTCGCGGATCAGTTCGATGCGTTCCAGTGTCTCCACATCGCTGTGCATGTACCGCACGCGCAGGCCCGCCTCGTGCATGAATTCGCTCAGGTCCTCGGCCATGCGCTTGGTCAGCGTGGTGACGAGCGTGCGGTAGCCAGCAAGCGCCGTCTTGCGGCATTGCTCGATGCAGTCCTGGACCTGATCCTCGACCGGACGGATCTCGACCGGCGGATCGATCAGCCCGGTGGGGCGGATCACCTGTTCGGCGAAGACCCCGCCAGATTGCTCCATCTCCCAGTGCCCCGGGGTGGCCGAAACCGCCACGGTTTGCGGACGCATCGCGTCCCATTCGTTGAAGCGCAGCGGGCGGTTGTCGATGCAGCTGGGCAAGCGGAAACCGTATTCGGCGAGCGTGATCTTGCGGCGGTGATCGCCTTTGCTCATCGCGCCGATCTGCGGCACGGTCTGGTGGCTTTCATCGACGAACAGCAGCGCATTGTCGGGCAGGTATTCGAACAAGGTCGGCGGCGGCTCGCCCGGCAGACGGCCGGTGAGGAAGCGGCTGTAATTCTCGATCCCGGCGCAGCTGCCGGTCGCGGCGATCATCTCGAGATCGAAATTGGTGCGCTGTTCGAGCCGCTGATGCTCGAGCAATTTGCCCTCGGCTTCGAGCTCCTTGAGCCGCTCGGCCAATTCGAAGCGGATCGCCTCGCTCGCCTGCTTCATCGTCGGGCCGGGGGTGACGTAGTGCGAATTGGCATAGACCCGCACCGCAGTCAGGCTCGCGCCCTTCTTGCCGGTGAGCGGATCGAATTCGGCGATCTCCTCGATCTCGTCGCCGAAGAAGCTGATCCGCCAGGCCATGTCCTCATAGTGGCTTGGGAAAATCTCCAGGTTGTCCCCGCGCACGCGGAAGTTGCCGCGCGCGAAGGCGGCGTCGTTGCGCTTGTATTGCAGCGCGACCAGCTTGCGGATGATCTCGCGCTGGTCGGCGCCTTCGCCCTTTTTGAGGTCGAAGATCATCGCCGAATAGGTCTCGACCGAGCCGATGCCGTAGATGCAGCTGACCGATGCGACGATGATCACGTCGTCGCGTTCGAGCAGCGAGCGGGTGGCCGAATGGCGCATCCGGTCGATCGCCTCGTTCACCGAGCTTTCTTTCTCGATGTAGGTATCGCTGCGCGGGACATAGGCCTCGGGCTGGTAATAATCGTAGTACGAGACGAAGAATTCGACCGCGTTTTCGGGAAAGAAGCTCTTGAACTCGCCATAGAGCTGCGCCGCCAGCACTTTGTTGGGGGCAAGGATCAGCGCCGGGCGCTGCAATTGCTCGATCACCTTGGCCATGGTGAAGGTCTTGCCGCTGCCGGTTACCCCCAGCAGCACCTGCGTGGCATCGCCACCCACCAGACCCTCGGTCAGCTCGGCGATCGCGGTCGGCTGGTCGCCGGCTGGCTGGTATTCGCTGGCGAGCACGAAGGCCTTGCCGCCCTCGACCTTGGCCGGGCGCGCGGGGCGGTGCGGAACGAACGCGCCCGAGGTATCGGGCTCTTCCAGCCCGCGGCGGATGACGAGTTGGGACATATGGGACATATGGCGAACATAGCCGCCCAGTTCAAGCCGGGGACGGGAACGCGCCGCCGCGTGTCCAGTCCCCGGCTGGCACACAGCGACGCGCGGCAAGCCGCCAAGTGCTTGCCGTTCGGGCGTTTGTGAAATAAACTTATCTTCGGGGTCGCCGAATCAGAATCAATCGCGTGGACAGCTGCGCGTTTCATATCTGCGGTGTGACCCGTCTGCATGGACTGGCTCTGCGCTGCTGGCGGGGGTTTAATGAGCAGTCCTGACGTTTTCATTTCGTACAATCGCGAAGATGCGGCGATCGCCCGGATCTATGCCGATTCCTTGACCGCGGCCGGCCTGGTCGTCTGGTGGGACGCCACGCTTCGGTCTGGTGAGGACTATGACGCGGTGACCGAAAAGTCGCTGCGCACGGCCAAGTCGGTGGTGGTGCTGTGGTCGCCGCGCTCGGTCAATTCACGCTGGGTCCGGGCCGAGGCGACCATCGCTGACCGCGGCCACACGCTGATGCCGGTGATGATCGAAGCCTGCGACCGCCCGGTCATGTTCGAATTGAAACAGACGGTCGAAATGTTCCATTGGCGCGGCGACCTTGAGGACAAGGCCTGGCTCGCCTTCGTCGCTGACTTGCGGCACAAGATCGGCCGCGCGGAGCCAGATCCGGTGGCGGCGCCCGCCCCGGCAGCAACCGTCGCGGCCACGCCCGGACCAGCCCCGGCGGCGCGCGTTTCGGCCGGTCGCAGCACGGTTGCGGTGCTGCCCGTGGGCTGCCGCGGCGGCGACGATGAGCTTGAGGTGCTGGCCGAAGACCTGACCGAGGAGATGACCCGCGAGCTCGCTCACAATGGTCATTTTCGCGTCATCGCGGCGGGCTCGATGGCCGCCTGGCGCGGCAAGCCGATCGATCACAAGGATGTCGGCCGCCAGCTCGAGGCGCGCTACCTGGTCGAGGGCAAGTTGCAGCGCAGCGGCAAGGATACCCGGCTGACCGCGCAGCTGATCGACGGCGATTCGGGTAACGTGCTGTGGTCAACGCGTCTGGTTACCGACGCCGAAAGCGCCGAGTTTTCAGCCGACACCCTGCCGGTGGCCGCCGCGGCGCAGTTTGCCGAGCAGATCGTCCAGCGCGAGCAGACCCGGGCGATGGCCAAGCGCGCACCGTTTACAGCGTGGGACCACATTCTTCGCTCTGCCGCCAACTCGCTGCGCACCGACAACGACGGGGCCCGGCTCGCGGTTGAAGAGGCGCAGCTGGCAGTCGCCGCCGCGCCGGACATCGGGCTCGCCCACGCATTGCTGGCCTCCGGGCTCGCGGCCTTGCCCGAAGCCCAGGGGCTGAGGCCTGACGCGGAACAGATCCGGGAAATCCAGGGCCAGACCCGGCAGGCCATGCGGCTGGACGGCAACAATCCGTCGGTGCTGATGGCGCTGGCCGGGGCCTACAAGGGCCTGGGCGAATACGAGATCTGCCTGCGGCTGGCGCGGCGCACGGTGGAACTGTGGCCGAGTTCGCCGCAGTCGTACCTGATCCTGGGCAATTCGTACCGCATGCTTGGGCGCACGGCCGAGGCGGTCACCGCTTACCGCAAGCAGGACGAACTCTCGCCGTTCGACAGCAGCCGCAACGTCGCGCTGACTTGTCTGGGCGAATGCCTGCTGGCCGAAGGTCAGCCGGCAGCGGCCGAAGAGGCGCTCGACCGGGCGCTGATGCTCGATCCCGAATACCCCGCCGCGCTCGAATGGAAGGCGATCGTCGCCGACCATCTCGGCAAGCAGCGCGCGGCGCTCGACGTGATGCGGCAGATCCGCTCGGCCGAAGCGGCGACGCCGCTCGACCAGCATGTCTGGCAGATCGAGCGCGACGAGCATCTGCGCGAGCGCAACGCCGTGCACGTCGCGAGCTTGCGGCGCTTGTGGCTGGCCGTCGATGGCCCGGCAGTGGCACCTGCGGCCATGCCCGAACCGGTCAAGGCCGCGGTGCCTGCCAGCCGCGCACCCGTGCCCGCTGCGGTTGCGCCCGAAGCGGCACCAGCCGCCGAGATTGCGGTTGCGGCCAGCGCGACGACCGTGCTGGAACCTGCAACCGCAGCGCCAGCCGTTGCCTTCGTTCCTGATGCAGGGGCCAAGCCAGCCGGCGTTTCTGCCGCCGATCCTGCCGCTATCCCGCTCAAGGGAGCCAAGCCCGCCACCAATCGCGCGCGCAGCAAGCCGCCGGGCGGGAGCGGGGGCGATCTGCCGCCGGACGAACAGCCCGCTCGGGTGCAGAGCGATGACTACCTGATCAAGCCGGTGGCCCTGCAAACAGCACTCGCCGGGCGCGCGGGACAGGCCGCAAATGATGACGCCGTGCCAGCCGGCGGCAAGCGCAAGTCCGCCCTGCCGCGCGTCGCCGCCTTGGTGGGCGTGATTGCACTGGCGGGTGCCGGCGGTGCGGTATGGTTCACGGGCGGCAACGGCCCTACTGCGGGCGCGACCACTGCTGCGGCTCCCGTCGCCGTGGTCGCCGACCTGGGCCTCACTGTCTCAGCCGAAACCGAAGCCGCCGCCCTTGCCACTGGCCCCAGTGCGTCGCAGCCGCTGGTCGGTGCGATGGCCGCGCTGATTGCCGCATCGCGCAGTGCCGGACGGCCGCAAGCCGAGATCGCAGCGCTTGCGGGCGGCCAGCAAAAACTCGCAGCGCTGCTTGCGCAAAGCGCCGCCGAGCCGGGCAATCCCGCGCTGGTCCAGCAAGCGAACGGCCTGGCGGTGGGTCTCGTCCGGCAGCAGGGCGCGGCGCTTTCAGGCGATGCCGATCGCTGGTTGCGCGGCCAGGAACAAGCCGCCGCTGCGGGCAAGCGCAATTTGCCCCCAGAAGGCGCTGTGCTGATCGATCGTGCCTTGAACAAGGCGCGCGGTGCCAGAGGCGATCTCGCCGCGACTGTGGCTGCCTCTGGACGGGCCTCTGACCCGATGAATGCGCTCGTTTCGGCGCGCGGGGCCGTAGCTTCCTATCGCCGGCTTGTTGCCTTGCCGGTCTCCTCGGCTGTCGCGTCAGCCAGCGCCGCCAAGGCCAACACCGACAAACTGAAGCAAAACCTGGCCCGCGCCCATGTCGAGATCGAAGGTGCGCGGGCAGAAGTTGGCCGCTTGTCCGGTCAGGTCGCCGGGCTGGCCGCGCTCGAGAAACCTGGCCTGTTCGCCTCGGGCACCAAACGGCAGTCATACAAGCTGCGCAAGGACAACGCCGAACGGGCCCGCGCGCTGGCCGCCGACGCCGACCGGATTGCGGCGACGTCCGGTCCGGTCAACGAGGCTGGCGAGTTGGGGGCGAGGCTGTCGCGGCTGCAGAGCCTGCGGGGCCAGGCGGCGAGCCTGCTCGCCTCGTCCAATGCGGCGCTGAAGTCCGCGGCCAAGCCTGACGACAAGGCGAAAGCGCCCGACAAGAAGTAGCGGTCCGGGGAGCCGCGGTCGGTCTTGCCGGTGTGCCGACCGCACCGCGCGGGCTTGCCGCGACTTCGCCCTTGTCGCTCCTGCCTTGCCGGGTTAGCCATGGCTGCAACGACGAATCCGGCGGGGGACTGGCGCATGGCTGACTGGATCGATCAACTCGAACGGCTGACCCAGCTGCACAAGAGCGGGGCGCTGACCGATGCCGAATTTGCCGCGCAGAAGGCCAAGCTGTTCGCCGCGCAAGACGTGCCGCAAACGCCCCCGCCAACGCCGCCGGTCATGCCCGCACCGCTGACCGACTGGCACGATGCGCACCCCGTGCCCGAACGCGGCGGGGCCTTGCCCAAGGCGGTGGTGTTCGGGGTTCCGACCGCATTGGTGATCGCGCTGGCGGCGTGGTTCGGCTCGTCGCTGGTGGGGCCCGGGCCCGACAAGGAATTGACCGGATCGTCGATTGCGACCCCGGTGGCGAGCGATGATGCCGCCGCCATGGCCACCCCGACGCAGGAAGCCGCGCTGCCGGTCGCGCTCGACGGGACGCTGCGCTTTGCGGCCGCCGATCAGTGCAAGGCCGGGCCGGTGCTCGATGCGATTTATAAGAAGCTCGACGCGGCGATGGAGCTGGGCAGCGGCAAGGGCGTGTCAGTCAAGCTCGATGCGTGGGACGTGCCGCTGGGGGTCTGGGCCAAATCGGTGACCGACCAAGCCGGAACAACCACCCAGGACGCGGCGGTGAAGTTCGCTGCGGCGACCACCTGGCACGGGCTGCGCCTTAGCCGACTGACCACGCACCGGGTTTCTCCGCCCGATTCTGACAGCAGCTATGCCCGCACGATCAGCTTCCTCGAACCGGCCGACAAGGTCCAGCGGACGCTCGCGCGTTTGGGCTTCGGCGCCCCGCGCGAGCCCGATTTCACCCCGCTGGAGGACGAAGCCTGCGGCGGAGCGGCGCAAGTCGTGTCGCTCAACGGCGGGTCGGCGCTGACCTGTTCGTGGGGCTGCTGATGTAACCCGGTGGGCGCTTGCCGCGAACTGCCGGGTGAACCACCAGGAGACGCCGCAGATGACCCGACATTTCTACTTGTCCCGGGCCGCGCTGGCCGCAACCATGGGCGCGGTACTCGGCTCTTGTGCACCCGGGCAGGCCACCCCGCTCCCGCCGGGCCATGCGCTGCAAGTGGTCGAGCTGTTTCAAAGCCAGGGCTGTTCGTCGTGCCCGCCGGCCAATGCCAATGTGATGGCGCTGGCCGACAAGCCGGACGTGCTGACCTTGTCGTGGCAGGTCACTTACTGGGATTATCTTGGCTGGCAGGACAGTTTTGCGCGGCCCCAATTTACCGCGCGGCAGCGTGCCTATGCCGCCACACTGGGCCATGACGGGGTGTTCACCCCGCAAGTCGTCATCAACGGCCGCGGCGATGTGGTCGGCAGCGGGCGCGGCGAAGTCGAGGGAGCCTTGCGCCGCTTTGACCGCGGCGGCGATGCGGTCAGATTGACGCTGGCAGGCGGGCAGGCAACGGTGAGCGGAGCCAGCGCGGCGAGTTGGGTCTATCTGGTGCGCTACGATCCCCGGATCGTCCAAATCCCGATCAAGGCGGGTGAGAACGGCGGGCGCACGCTACCGCACCGCAATGTCGTGCGCGAATTCGCGTTGCTTGGCAAATTTAGCGGGGGGACGCACCATTGGGCCTTGCCCGCTGCCAGGCAAGCCGGGCTCAAGACCGCAGTTCTGGTTCAATCCGCCGTGGCCGGACCGATTATGGCGGCCATTCACGATTGAGCGCAAGCTACCACGGCAGGCGGGTACCGTCCCAGGCGTAGAGCCCGCCCGACTGGTCCGGGGTCAGCCGGGCCAGCGTTGCGAGCAGCGCGGCGGCGGCGGCGGCGGGCGGCTGGACCTGGCCGTCGGGCAACCCGCGCTGGAACGGGGCCGAGAGCGCAGTATCGACCGTGCCGGGGTGGAGCGCAGCAATCACCGCCAGCGGATGGCTGCGGCGGCATTCGATCGCAAAGGTGGCGACCAGCATGTTGAGCGCAGCTTTCGCGGCGCGGTAGCTGTGCCAGCCTCCCAGCCGGTTGTCGCCGATCGACCCGACCCGCGCCGACAAAACCGCGAACACCGCGCGGCGGCCGCGCGGGAGGAGCGGGAGGAAATGCTTGGCGATCATCGCCGGGCCGATGGTGTTGGCGCGGTACAGTTCGGCCATCGCGGCGGGATCAAGCGTGCGGTAGCTCTTTTCAGGCAACGGCAGCCCTGCGCGGTGCAGCAGGCCAGTGGTGACCAGCACCAGATCGAGCTCGCCGCCGATGGTCGATGCGGCGGCGGCAAGACTGGCTTCGTCATCGCTGTCGAACACAAACGAATGCGCATCTGGCGCGGCGCCGGGGAGGAGTGAGCGCGCGCCCAGCCAGACCTCGGCATAGGCGGGATCGGCGCACACTTGCGCTGCCAAGGCAGCACCGATGCCGCCGCGCGCGCCAAACAGTGCCGCGCGCAGCGTCATGCCGGGTTCAAGCCGTGTAAGTCAGCGCTTCGAAGCGTTCGAGGTGATGATCGGCGCTGCCGAACTGGCCTTCGATCATCGTCGCGCGCTTGAAATAGTGCCCGATCGCCAGCTCCATCGTGATCCCGATCCCGCCATGCGTTTGCACCGCGCTCTGGCCGATGAAGCGGATCGACTTGGCGACCTTGGCCTTGACCATCGACACCGCCGCCTTGCGGGCGTCCTTCTCGGCATCGAGCCGCAGCGTGCCCATCAAGGCCATCGAGGCGATCTGCTCGGCTTCGACCAGCATGTCGGCCATGCGGTGCTGGAGCACCTGGAACTTGCCGATCGGGACCCCGAACTGCTTGCGCTGGCCGGTGTATTCGACCGTCTGGGCGAGCATTGCGCGGCTGATTCCGGTCGCTTCGGCACAAACTGCAACGGTGCATTCGTCGGCCACCCGCTCGATCAGGTCGATCCCGCCGCTGAGCAGTGCCTCACCGGGAATCGCGACGTTTTCGAAATAAACCTCGCTGGCGCGGAAGCCGTCGACAGTTGGATAGTCGCGGCGCGAGATGCCTTTGGCTTTGGCATCGACGAGGAACAGCTCGACCCCGTCGCGCTCGCGGCGTCCGCCGCCGGTGCGCGCGGTGACCAGCAGGTGCGTCGCCCACGGCGCAGCATAGACCACGCCCTTGTGGCCGTTCAGGACATAGCCGGCGCCGTCCTTCTTCGCGGTCGTGCCGATGTCGGCGAGGTTGTAGCGGCCCTGCGGTTCGGCATAGGCAAAGGCGATCACGCAGTCGCCCGCGATGATCGCCGGGATGGTTGCCTCGGCCAGCGGACCTCCGGCGGCAACCAGCGCGCCGCCGCCCGCGACCACGGTTTGCAGCCACGGCTCTATCGCGATGACCTTGCCGAATTCCTCCATCATGATCTGGTTTTCGATCGCCCCGCCGCCCATGCCGCCAAGCTCTTCGGAAAACGGCGCGCACGTCAGGCCGAGCTCGCTCGACAGTGCACGCCAGATGCCCGGATCGCGGCCTTCGGGGCTGGCGATCATCTTCTGCCGGGCATCGAAGGTGTAGGTATCGGCCAGGAACCGCGACAGCGTATCGCGCAGCATTCCCTGGGTTTCGGTGGTGCTCAGATCCATCTTATCAAATCCTCTCGCGTGCCGCGGGTCAGAGCCCCAGCACCATTTTTGCAATCACGTTGCGCTGAATCTCGTTCGAGCCGCCATAGATCGTGGTCTTGCGCGCGTTGAAATAGGTTGGCGCGGCGCGGTTGGCCCATTCCTGACCGATCGGGTGCTCGTTGTCACCCTCACCAAAGCCGCGGAAATAGGGCGCGCCGTAATGCCCGGCCATTTCGAGCGTCAGCTCGGTCAGCCGCTGCTGGATCTCGCTGCCCTTGATCTTGAGCACCGAGCTTTCCGGCCCGGGGTTCTTGCCGGCGGCCATGCCGGCGAGCGTGCGCAGTTCGGTATATTCAAGCGCGGCCAGATCGATCTCTAGCTCGGCCACTTTGCGGCGGAAGAACGGATTGGCGAGCAGCGAACGGTCTCCTTCCATCTCGGTCATGGCGACTGCTTTCAACTTCTCGACCCCGCGCTTCGACGAAGCAACTCCGGCGATTCCGACCCGTTCGTGCGCGAGCAGGAACTTGGCGCAAGTCCAGCCCTTGTTCTCTTCGTAAACGCGGTTGCTGATCGGCACCCGGACGTTGTCGAGCCACACTTCGTTGACTTCATGCTCACCGCCCAGCGTGATGATCGGGCGGACCTCGATCCCCGGGCTCTTCATGTCGATCAGCAGAAAGCTGATCCCTTCCTGCATTTTCACGTCGTTATCGGTGCGGACGAGGAAGAAGCCCCAGTCGGCATGCTGCGCCATGGTGGTCCAGGTCTTCTGGCCGGTTACCAGATAGTCATCGCCGTCACGCACCGCTTTGGTCCGCAGCGAGGCGAGATCGGACCCGGCGCCCGGCTCGGAATAGCCCTGGCACCACCAATCCTCGCCCGACAGGATGCGGGGGAGGAAGTGGGCCTTCTGTTCGGGGGTGCCGAAAGTGTAGATTACCGGGCCAACCATGGCGAGACCGAACGGCATCAGCCGGATGCAATCGGCGCGCGCGGTTTCCTCTGACCAGATGTAGCGCTGGGTCGAGCTCCAGCCGGTGCCGCCGTATTCGACCGGCCAGGCCGGCGCGACCCAGCCCTTCTTGGCGAGGACCTGGTGCCACGAGAGGAAATCTTCCTTCGCCAGCTCGTCGCCTTCGTCTTGCTTGCCGCGCAGCGAGGCGGGATAACTCTCGGCGATGAAGGCGCGAACCTCGTCCCGGAAGGCGAGGTCTTCGGCGCTGAAATCAAGGTTCATAGCTGGTCTCCAACAGGCGTATTTGAGCGCAAGATAGGCGCAGAAAAGCCCCGCTTGCAAGCCGCACGCGGCTGCCCTTACGGCATGGCTGGTTCGCGCATGGTTGGCAGTCGGCTGCGGGCTCGATATGCTGCCGCCGGGCCGCTTGACCGAAAGGAATTTACGATGCGCCTGCCAGTTGTCCTGCCGCTGATCGCGGTGCTGTCGCTGACCGGCTGCAACAAGGGGCGCGCGCCTTCTGGCGGCGCTTCCGGCGATCCTGCGGCCAGCGTCCAGGCGGCGGCCAAGGCCATCGCCGAGATGCACATCCAGCCGGGATTGTATCAGGCCCAGGTTGTCATCAAGCAGCTCGATATGCCGGGCATGCCGCCGCAGGTGGTCGCCGCGATGAAGAGCAAGATGCTCGAAAAACCGCTGACCTATTGCATCACCCCAGAGGATGCCGCCAAGGGCGCCGAGGCGATGAAGGAGCGGATGGGCAAGGGCCAGTGCCAGTTCAACCGGTTCAATGCCGCGGGTGGCAAGATCGATTCCGAAATGACCTGCAATGCGGGGGGCAAGGGCGAGATGCACGCGGTCGCGCATGGCACTTATACCGATACCGGCAACGTGGTCGCGTCGAGCGTCGATGTAGCAATGGGCGGGGCCAGCAAGATGCACATGGAGCAGGTGACCACCACCACGCGGATCGGCGACTGCATCCAGTAAGGCTGCTTAAGCGCTTGACTTGACCAAGGGTCTGGTGTTGCTTTGGCCCAGTCCGACGGCCCTGACGAGGCAACCTGCAGTGGAATCGTCCGGCATGGAAGAGGGGAAATACGATGAACTATGTAATCATGGCAGTCATGGGCCTGATCGTGGGCGCTTTGGCCAAGCTGTTCTATATCGGCGACAACGGCAACAGCTGGCTCATGTCGATGGTGCTGGGCATCGCTGGCTCGTTTATTGCCGGATTGATTGGCAGCATGCTCGACAAGCAGCCCGGAACGCAGCTCAAACCCGCCGGGTTCGTCTACTCGATCCTCGGCGCGATGATTCTGATCTTCCTGGCCAAACGGTTCGGCATCCAGGTCTGAACTGCAAATAATCTGTGGATCGGCGGGGCGCTCATAGTGCTCCGCCGTTTCGCCGTGTTGAGGGCTAATGCCTCGCATATTTGACTTTACCCAAGCGATCATGCGCCGACCCGGACCGAGTGTGGTCAAAGGACTGCGCGCGGGCGGCGGCGCTGACCCGAGCTTTGACGGGGTCCTGCGTGAGCATTCCGCTTATGCCGCCGCGCTGGCTGCGGCGGGACTTGGCGTGACGATGCTGGGTCCGCTCGAGGACTATCCCGACGCGATCTTCGTCGAGGACCCGGCGCTGGTCTTTCCCGAAGCGGCGATCCTGCTCAATCCCGGCGCGCCGAGCCGCGCGGGCGAGGGCGCGTATTTGCGCCCCGCGCTGGCGGCACAGTTCAACCAGGTGCTGGAATTGGGCGAAGGCCATGCCGATGGCGGCGACGTGCTGGTTTTGCCCGGCCGGATCCTGATCGGCTTGTCGGCGCGCACCGACCGGACCGGGGCCGAAGCGCTGGCCGGCCTGCTCGAAGGGCTCGGGCGGCCAGCGCAAGTGGTCGAGACCCCGCGTGGGGTGCTGCACCAGAAAACCGCCAGCTCGCTGATCGACGAGGAAACCGTGCTGGCCTCCCCGGCGCTGGCGGCAACCGGGGTGTTTGCAGGGTTGCGGGTGCTGGAAGTGCCGCCGGGTGAGGAAGCCGGCGCCAACGTGCTGCGCATCAACGATGTGCTGATCGTGGGGGCAGGTTATCCGCGCCTGCACGATCTGCTCGACGGTTATGGCGCCCGGCTGGTCCCGCTCGAAAACACCGAGATCGCCAAGATCGACGCCGGGTTCACCTGCATGTCGCTCCGGTGGTAGCCATCGCGCCTTTCGCAGGTGCAGCATTCACCACTTGACTCTGCCCCGTCATCGGGCAGTCATACTAGGGTGAGCCGGATCTGCCCTGATGACTGATGCACCGTCGTGCTTCGACGAAATGCTTGCCGCCGATGGCAGCGTGCGCGCCGCCTATTCCGATTATAGCGACTGGTACCACCGGCAAGATCCCGGCCTGATGCGGCGCAAGGGCCAGGAAGCCGAAACCTTCTTCCGCAAGACCGGAATCACGTTCAACGTTTATGGTGACGATGCCGGGGAAGAGCGGCTGCTCCCGTTCGACATGATCCCGCGGATCATCACCGCGGGCGAATGGCGCAAGCTGGTAAAGGGGATTGAGCAGCGGGTGCGTGCCCTCAACGCCTTTCTGCATGACATTTACCACCGTCAGGAGATTATCCGCGCGGGCCGCGTGCCCGAAAGCCTGATCTCGAAAAACGCAGCATTTCTGCCGCA
The DNA here is from genome assembly GCA_025359425.1 of Sphingomonadaceae bacterium. GTDB lineage: Bacteria > Pseudomonadota > Alphaproteobacteria > Sphingomonadales > Sphingomonadaceae > Novosphingobium. Next base: position 23,417 of record JANYGC010000116.1, on the reverse strand, counting down.
AATGATGGGCATGATCCCGCCCGGCGGGGTTTATACCCACATCGTCGGGATCGATCTGGTGCGCACCGGGCCCGATGAATTCATGGTGCTCGAAGACAATGCCCGCACGCCCTCGGGGGTCTCCTACATGCTGGAGAACCGCGAGACGATGATGGCGATGTTCCCCGAACTGTTCACCGCGATGGACGTCCGCCCGGTGCAGGATTACCCGCGAAGACTGGCCGAAAGCCTTGCCGCTTGCGCGCCGAGTTGCGCCGGCGGCAACTCCGATGGCCGCCCGGTGGTCGCGGTGCTGACCCCCGGGATCTACAATTCGGCCTATTTCGAACATGCTTTTCTGGCCGACCAGATGGGCGCCGAACTGGTCGAAGGCAGCGACCTGCGCGTGGTCGACGGCCGCGTGGCGATGCGCACCACCCGCGGGTTCGAGCCGATCGACGTGCTCTACCGCCGGGTCGACGACGACTATCTCGATCCGCTCAGCTTCAACCCGTCGAGCCGGCTGGGTGTGCCCGGGATCATGGACATCTACCGCGCCGGCAAGATCACCATCGCCAATGCACCGGGCACCGGGATTGCCGACGACAACGCGATCTATTCGTTCATGCCGGCGATCGTCGAATTCTACACCGGCGAGAAGCCGCTGCTCGCCAATGTGCCGACGTGGCGCTGCAGCGAAGCTGACAGCCTGGCTTACGTGCTCGACAACCTGGCCGAACTGGTGGTCAAGGAAGTGCACGGCTCGGGCGGCTATGGCATGCTGATCGGGCCGACTTCATCGAAGAAGGAAATCACCGCCTTTGCCGCCAAGCTGCGCGCTCGGCCCGACAACTACATCGCCCAGCCGACGCTGGCGCTGTCGACCGTGCCGATCCTCGCCAAAGCCGGGCTCGCTCCGCGCCACGTCGACCTGCGCCCGTTCGTGCTGGTCTCGCCCGATGGCATCCAGATTACTCCGGGCGGGCTGACGCGGGTGGCGCTGAAGCAGGGTTCGCTGGTGGTCAATTCGTCGCAAGGCGGCGGGACCAAGGACACCTGGGTGCTGGCGGACTGATGGGCAAATCACTTCGTCATTGCTTCGCTGTGCTCGCGATGACGAGTGCTCAAGTGCGGACCTTGCCATGCTAGGCCGCACTGCCAACGGGGTGTTCTGGATGGGCCGCTATCTCGAGCGGGCCGAGAATACCTCGCGCCTGATCGAGGCGGGGTTCCGCATGGCCTTGACCCGCGATCTGGTCACCAGCCAGGAAGAATGGCGTTCGGTCGTTTCGACGGTCGGCCACACCAAGCAGTACGAGTTGTACAATGCGACCTACACCGGGGTGCAGGTGTGGAATTTCCTGCTGCGCGACCGCAACAATCCCGGCTCGGTGCTGGCAATGATCGAAGGCGCGCGCACCGCCGCGCGCGCGGTGCGCACCGCATTGACCCGCGAGGTGTGGGAAGCGGTCAACGAAAGCTGGATGGTGATCGGCGAGGCGCTGGCCCGTCCGGTGCGCGAGGCGGCGCTGGGCCAGGTGCTGGCGCTGATCCGGCGCCAGGCCATGCTGGTGCGCGGCGCGGTCGACGGATCGATGCTGCGCAGCGAGAACTTCAACTTCTTCCGCATCGGCACCTTTATCGAGCGCGGCGACAACACCGCGCGGATTCTCGACGTCAAATATTACGTGCTGCTGCCTTCGCTCGCCTGGGTCGGCTCGCGGCTCGACAATGTGCAGTGGGAAAGCGTGCTGCGCTCGGTCTCGGGCGAACGCGCCTACCGCTGGCTCAACGCCGGTTCGATCGATCCCCGGGGCATTGCCGAATTTCTGCTGCTCGACCAGCGCTTCCCGCGCAGCCTCAACTTCTGCCTCGACAACTTGCGTTCGAACCTTGCCAGCCTCGCGCACCAGTACGGCCACGAAAGCAGCGCTCACGAAGTGCTGCGCGGGGTCAGTTCGCGCTTCCATCAAAGCAGCATCGAGACGATTTTCGAGGCCGGTCTGCACCAGTTCATCCAGGAGTTCATCGCCCGCAATCGCCAGGTCGCGCAAGCGATCGAGCACGACTACAGGTTCTACGCGTGATGCGATTGGCGGTTCAGCACACCACCCGGTACGAATTCTCGCAGCCGGTCACCCACGGTCTCCAGCGGCTCCGGCTGACCCCCAAGAATACCCATGGTCAGCAGGTTGTGAGCTGGGACATGGCGCTCGAAGGCGCGCGGATCGAGGTCGAATACGACGATCACAATCATAACCGCACTGCGCTGATTTCGGTCGAGCCGGGTGCGCGGGTGCTTGAGGTGCAGTGCACCGGAGTGATCGCCACCGCCGACAATGCCGGGGTGATCGGACAGCATTCGGGGCACATGCCGCTGTGGTCGTTCCTCGCGCAGACCCCGCTGACCCGGCCGGGGGCGAAGATGCGCGGGATTGTCGCCGCGCTGGCCACACCGCGCAGCGAAGTGCTCGCGCTGCTCCACGAATTGTCGGCGACGGTGCTCGATCAGGTTCCCTACACGGTGGGCGAAACCGGGGTGAACACCACCGCCGAGGAAGCTGCCGCGCTGGGCAAGGGCGTGTGCCAGGATCACGTCCACATCTTCATCGGCGCCGCCCGCGCCATGGGGGTGCCGACGCGCTATGTCTCGGGCTACCTGATGATGAATGACCGGATCGAGCAGGAAGCCGGCCACGCCTGGGCCGAGGCGCACGTCGGTGCGCTCGGCTGGGTCGGGTTTGACGTCTCCAACCGGATCAGCCCCGACGAACGCTATGTCCGCGTCGCCACGGGCCGCGATTACAGCGAGGCCGCGCCAATCACCGGTTTGTCGTATGGGGCGGGGGAAACTGTGCTTGAAGTGCGGCTGGCGGTTGAACAGCAGCGGATCGAACAGTAGGCCCGGTCGGGCTGGGGGATTCGCTGCGTGACCTATTGCGTTGGAATGATGCTTGATCGCGGGCTGGTGTTGATGAGCGACACCCGCACCAATTCGGGCGTCGACAACATCTCGATCTTCCGCAAAATGAATTCGTGGTCGGTTCCCGGCGAGCGGATCATCGCGGTGATGACTGCGGGCAACCTCGCCACCACCCAGGGCGTGATCAGCCAGCTCGAAGAACGCAACAAGGCGATCTCGGAACGCCACAATTCGCTGCTTGAAGCCGATTCGATGTTCCAGGTTGCGACGATCGTGGGCAAGCTGCTGCGCGAGACGATCGCCCAGTGCCGCAACGAAAATGCCAGCGAAGAAGCCTCCACCCCCTCGTTCACCGCCTCGATGATCGTGGCGGGGCAGATCAAGGGAATGGAGCCGCGGCTGTTCCTGATCTATCCCGAAGGCAACTTCATCGAAGCCGGGTTCGACACCCCGTTTTTCCAGATCGGCGAGACCAAGTACGGCCGCCCGATCATCCTGCGTGGCTATCACCATGACATGAGCTTCGAAGATGCGGTCAAGCTGCTGATGGTCAGCTTCGATTCGACGATCAAAGCCAACCTCTCGGTCGGACTGCCGCTCGACCTGATGGTGATCGAGCGCGACAATTTCGAGCCCACTCACAAGCGCCGGATCGGGGTGGACGACCCCTATTACCGGGCGGTTTCGGTGGGCTGGAGCGAGTCGCTGAAACTCGCGTTTGAGAGCCTGCCCGATTATACCTTCTTTCAGGGCAAAGACGGCTGAGCAGAGCATGTGTCGAATCGGACAAACCGGTCATTCCCATTCGCCTGGCAGATCTTCCGACCAACTCTGTTTGGGCGCTGGCCGGGGGCGACCAAGGTTCGGATTGAATTTGGGCGCGCCCGGGCATTTGCCGCCCGGTTCGGTGCAACGTCCGGTGGCGATGAAATAGTACGAGAACAGCGGGAACGGATCGTTGGGCGGGGCCACCCCTGCGGGCACGATCAGGTTGCGACCGGAAATCACGTTCCATTCAAGCGAAACCACCACCGGTTGCAAAACGACATAGGCTCGGCCGCGCGTCAGGTTGCGGTCGACGAAGGGCGGTCGTCCGTCGGGTTGGGCGGCACTGGCGGCGGCGTTGTAGGCATCGATATCGGCTTGCGTCGCCGGGCGAAGCTGGCCGCGCGCGAACAATTGCTCAAGTTTTGTTCGGCCCCGCGGCTCGAACGCCAGCGGATCGGTGTCGAGTGGATCGGGCTTGGTGCAGGCGGCGAGGACAAGGACAGTGGCAGCGGCAAAGCATCTGATTGCGCTCATCGGCAATATGCCCGTCCGCTCATCTCGAGATGCAGATGATCGTAATGCGCGGCGTTGTAGGCCGGGGTGAGAACGGTGCCGAAGCGCTTGCACGCGCTTTGCCGGATCGCTCCGAAGAAGCGCTGCACCGCAGGCGATTTGTCGGCCCAGTTGCCGGCAATCGTGATGTGGCGGCCGTCGGCCAGCACAAACCCCGATACATCGATAGCGTTGCCGGTGGCGTGAGCCGAGCGGCGCGGCGAGCCGGCGATGTTGCGGCAGCTGTAGCTGCCCATCGTCTCGATCCGGGCCAGCGGCGAGCCGAGGATTTGCTGCGCCGCGCGGTCCACGCCGAAGCGCGCCCATCCAGCGAGGCTGTCGGCCAAGGGGCAGGTCACCGGACCAAGCCCGGCGAGCGCGAGATCGGCGCGGTCGCTTTTTAGCGCCGAAAGCCTCACGGTCCCGACGGTCGAACAACCTGCGCCGTAATACTGATCGGGCAGCGGCGTGAAGGCGGCGCTTTTGGTCCCGAGGTCGGCGAGGCAGGCGCGCACCACCGGATTGGGGGAGATGACCGCGGTCGAGCGCGCGACGGTTCCCTGGCGCGGCGCTTGTGCCGAGGGGATCGCCTGGCAGGCGCTCAACAGGCCGGCGAACAGCCCCAGGATCAGGATTCCGCGCATGGGCGGAACTCTGCCATGGATATGGTTAACAAAATCCTACCGCGCCGCTTGAATGCCGGGGGCAAGCGGCGCAGCGAGGCCGGTGCCGCTTGACTTGATGGCGCGCGCCACTAGGAGCGGCGCCGGGCCACGCGGTCCCAACGCCGCGCGAGCTCTCTGCAAGGAGAGACTTTGATGACTGTACCAGTACCCGCGCGCAAACCTGCGCGTCCGTTCTTCTCTTCCGGTCCCTGCGCCAAGCCGCCGGGCTGGACCCCCGCAAAACTCGCCACCGAATCGCTCGGCCGCTCGCACCGCGCCAGGATCGGCAAGTCGCGCCTTTCGACCTGCATCGATCTGATGCGTGAAGTGCTGCAGCTGCCTGATACGCACCGCATCGGCATCGTTCCCGGATCAGACACCGGCGCGTTCGAAATGGCGATGTGGACGATGCTGGGGCAGCGCGGCGTGACTGCATTGGCATGGGAAAGCTTCGGCGAGGGCTGGGTGACCGACGCGGTCAAGCAGCTCAAGATCGATCCGACCGTGATCCGCGCCGACTATGGCCAGCTGCCCGATCTCACCCGGGTCAACTGGGACGACGACGTGCTGTTCACCTGGAACGGCACCACGTCTGGCGTGCGCGTGCCAGATGCCGACTGGATCGCCGCCGACCGCCAGGGGTTGAGCTTCGCCGACGCGACCAGCGCGGTGTTTGCCTATGATATCGACTGGGACAAGATCGATGTCGCGACGTTCAGCTGGCAGAAGGTGCTCGGCGGTGAGGGCGGCCACGGGGTGATCATCCTCGGCCCGCGCGCGGTCGAACGGCTCGAAAGCTATACCCCCGCCTGGCCATTGCCCAAGGTGTTCCGCCTCGTTTCGAAGGGTGCGCTCGCAGAAGGTGTGTTCAAGGGCGAGACGATCAACACCCCGTCGATGCTCGCGGTCGAAGATGCGATCTTCGCGCTCGAATGGGCGAAGGGACTGGGCGGGCTGAACGGCTTGCAGGCGCGCAGCGATGCCAATGCCGCAGCGTTGCAGCAGCTCGTTGCCGAGCGCAGCTGGCTGGGCAACCTGGCTGCCGATCCCGCCAGCCGCTCGAAGACCTCGGTCTGCCTGACGGTCGAGGGTGCCGACGAGGCGATGATCAAGGCCATGGCCGGGGCGCTCGAAAAGGAAGGCGCGGCATACGATGTCGCCGGCTACCGCGATGCCCCGCCGGGCCTCAGGATCTGGTGCGGCGCGACCGTCGACACTGCCGATATCGAAGCGCTCGGGCCGTGGCTCGATTGGGCTTACGCGAACGCCAAGCAATAATACGTCGTCCCGGGCTTGACCCGGAACCGCTGGCCTCACGGAGCGAGCGCCAGCCCAGCTTCCAGCGATCCCGGATCAGGTCCGGGATGACGAAAGAAACCAAGATGACCAAACCCCGCGTACTCATTTCCGACCAGATGGACCCCAAGGCCGAGCAGATCTTCCGCGAACGCGGTTGCGACGTCGATGTGATCACCGGCAAGACCCCTGAAGAGCTGGGCGAGATCATCGGGCAGTATGATGGCCTCGCGATCCGTTCGACCACCAAGCTGACCAAGGAACTGATCGAAAAAGCGACCCGCCTCAAGGTCGTTGGCCGCGCCGGGATCGGGGTCGACAATATCGATATCCCCGCCGCCTCGGTGAAGGGCATCGTGGTGATGAACACCCCGTTCGGCAACTCGATCACCACCGCCGAACACGCCATCGCGCTGATGTTTGCGCTCGCCCGCCAGCTGCCCGAGGCCAATGCCCAGACCCAGGCGGGCAAATGGCCGAAGAACGATTTCATGGGGGTCGAAGTCACCGGCAAGACGCTCGGCCTGATCGGCGCGGGCAATATCGGTTCGATTGTCGCCAGCCGCGCGCTGGGCCTCAGGATGAAGGTCGTGGCGTTCGATCCCTTCCTCTCGCCCGAGCGCGCAGTCGAGCTGGGGATCGAGAAGGTCGAACTAGACGATCTTTTGGCCCGTGCCGATTTCATCACTTTGCACACGCCGCTCACCGACCAGACCCGCAATATCCTCAGCCGCGAAAACCTCGCCAAGGCGAAGCAGGGCGTGCGCATCATCAACTGCGCGCGCGGCGGGCTGATCGATGAAGAAGCGCTCAAGGACGCGCTCGATTCGGGCCATGTCGCCGGTGCGGCGCTCGATGTGTTCGCCAAGGAGCCGGCCAGGGAATCGCCGCTGTTTGGTACCCCCAACTTCATCTCGACCCCGCACCTCGGCGCCTCGACCGACGAAGCGCAGGTCAATGTCGCGATCCAGGTGGCGGAGCAGCTGTCCGACTATCTGGTCCACGGCGGGGTGACCAACGCGCTCAACATGCCGAGCCTCTCGGCCGAGGAAGCGCCGAAGCTTAAGCCGTACATGGCATTGGCCGAACAGCTCGGCAGCCTGGTTGGCCAACTGACCACCGGGGCGATCCCGCGCATCTCGATCCACGCCGAAGGCGCGGCAGCCGAGCTTAACATCAAGCCGATCGTCGCGGCGGTGCTCGCCGGGTTCCTGCGGGTTCAGTCGGACTCGGTCAACATGGTCAACGCGCCGTTCCTCGCCAAGGAGCGCGGCATGGAAGTGCGCGAGGTCAAGACCGAGAAAGCGGGCGATTATCACACCCTGATCCGCGTTTCGGTCAAGACCGAAGCGGGCGAAAGATCGGTGGCGGGAACGCTGTTCTCCAACTCCGAACCGCGGCTGGTCGAACTGTTCGGGATCAAGGTCGAAGCCGAACTCGACGGCCCGATGCTCTACATCGTCAACGAGGACGCGCCCGGCTTCATCGGCCGGATCGGGACGCTGCTGGGTGAAAACGCAATCAACATCGGCACCTTCAACCTGGGCCGCCGCGATGCGGGCGGTGAGGCGGTGCTGCTGCTCAGCGTCGACAGCGCGGTGCCTGCCCCGGTGCTCGATCAGGCGCGCGGCATCGCGGGGGTCAAGCGGGTGATGGCGCTGGCATTTTAGCGGCGATTAGGGCAAGCGCGGCGCGCGTGCTTCGACAGGCTCAGCATGAGCTGACTTTTGGGGTAGTCTCAACACCCGCTCAGCCTGAGCCTGTCGAAGGCCACGCGGTGGCGTTCAATCTGGGTTTGGCAATGCACGATACCGACCGCGATCTGTTGCCCGAGGGGCTTGAGGACCGGCTGCCGCCGAGCGCGGCAGCAGCGGCGAAAGTCACGCGCGCGGTGCTCGATTGCCTCGACGGGCATGGCTACGACCGGGTCCAGCCGCCAACGCTCGAGTTCGAAAAGTCGCTGGCCAGCCGGATGGCCGGGATCAGCCCGCGGCGGATGTTCCGGTTCGTCGATCCGGCCAGCCTGCGCACCTTGGCGCTGCGCAGCGATCTGACCCCGCAAGTCGGCCGGATCGCCTCGACCAGTCTGGCCAGCGCGGCGCGGCCACTGCGGCTGTGCTACGCCGGACAAGTCGTGACGATCAAGGGCGATGGGCTCGACCCGACGCGCGAGCATTTGCAACTGGGCGCGGAACTGATCGGCGATGACAGCGTGGCGGCGGCGGGCGAAGTGGTCGCTGCGGCCATCGAAGCGCTCAGCGCCGCCGGGGCCACCGGCCTGTCGGTCGATTTCACCCTGCCCGATCTGGTCGACACGCTCGCCGGAGTCGATGGCCTTGGGGCTTTGCCGCTGGATGCGGACAAAATCGAAGCGGTGCGGCGCGAGCTTGATGCCAAGGATGCCGGCGGACTCGTTGCAGCGGGCGGGGCGGATTACCTGCCCTTGCTCACCGCCATCGGGCCGTTCGACAGTGCGATCGAACGGCTTGCGGCAATCGATGCGGGCGGGGCGCTGGCCAGCCGGATCGCGGCCTTGCGCGAAATCGCCGCGCGGGTGCAGGGCAAAGCGCGGCTGACGCTCGACCCGAGCGAGCGCCACGGGTTCGAATACCAGACCTGGTTCGGTTTCATGATCTATGCCGACGGTGTCCCCGGCTCGCTCGGGCGCGGCGGGAGCTACACGATCAGCCCGAGCAATGAACCCGCGATCGGTTTCTCGCTCTACCCTGACCGGCTGATCGATGTGCTGGCAGCCGCCGAATACCGGCGCGATAGCCTGTTTCTGCCGCTCGGCCACGATCCCGATCACGCTGCACGGCTGCGGGCAATCGGTTGGCGCACTGTGGCGGCGCTGGGTGCTGACTCGGACCCGCAAACGCTGGGTTGCACGCACCGGCTGGAAGGCGGCAACGCGGTCAAACTGTGATCACCGCCGCGACGAACCGTGCATTGGTCGGCCCGAATTGCCGCCAGGAGTTATGCACAGGGCGCTTCCAGATGAACCGCCATTCAGAAAGTCGCTACAATAAATAGCTGTTCGCGAACGATTATTTCGTCTGCGTTCGGTTTGTCTCAAGCCCGGGCTCGGACCAACTCAAAAACCGCTTGTCAAGCTTTTGCGGCTGCTGCGCCATGCTCATCTTGGCTGCATGACGAAACGAACCGCCCTCTCGCCCCTGGCTTGCACCGCGATTGCCGCTGTCCTCGCCATAGCTCCCACCACCGTGTTCGCGCAGGAAACTACGGCGCAAACTGCGCTGCCTGATCCAGTGCCTGCGGCCAATCCCGCTCCGGCCCCGATCATCATTCCCGAGATGCGCGCCGCGCCGGTCGTTCAAGCTGTGCCTGAAGTGAGTGCTGCGCCCGAGCCTGCGGCCCAGCCGCGCGTGCAAACCGCGCTGGCGGCTCGCGCGGCACCGCGCCAGACTGCGCGGCTAGTTGCTGCCGCGCCAGTGGCGGTTCAGCCCGTTTCAGCCGCGCAGATTGCAGACCCGGCCCCGGTCGCCGCTCCAGCCGCAGTAACGCCGGTCGCCGCCATCGCTGCAGCGCCGCAGTCCGCTGCCGTCCCCGCCGATGAAAATACCACCGCGCTGGGCCTTGGCCTGCTGGGTCTGGTCGCGCTCGGCGGGGCAGGCGCTTATGCCGCCGCTCGCCGCCGCCGCCGCGTTGCCGAGCCCGAGGTGCTCTATAGCGATGAGCGCTTGGCCGCCGCTGCGCCGACTTTCGCCGAGCCGATCCCGGTGCGGACAACTGCCGCTCCGGCTTCGGCTCCGGCCGTAGCGACCAGTGCCGCCGCGCCACTGATGTTCGAGCGCAAACCGCTCGCGCCGACCATCGCCGGGTCGGCAATCCCGCCGAGACCGCTGCCGACCGGACCGGCGCTGGCCGAATTGTTCGAGCGGATGGCGCGCGCCGCGCCCGATGCGGACAACCCGTTCAAGGGTGACAAGCGCCGCCGCGCGCGCGTGCGGTGGTTGATGAAACAGCACGAATACCGTCTGCGCGATGCCGCTCGCCAGAATGCGGAGGATCGCTTTGACTTCCGGACTTTTGCAGCCAGCACCAAGCAGGCCGAACCCGAGCGCACGCGCACGGAGGTTGTTCCCGCCTGATCCTGCGTTAGCCCACCGAGCAGCGCTCGCACGGAGGCCCGGCCCTTTCTCCTGGGGGCCGGGCTTTCGCGCGGGATTCAGCCGAAGATCTGGTTCAGCCAGCGATCGACCACCGCGGTCGCGGGGTAGCTTGGGTCACCCAGGCTGCGGTTGATTTCCATATGCCCGCGCAAGCCCTCACCGGGGAAGCTCTGCCGGGCGACCTTCGTGCCGCCCGCCTTGAGCGCAGCTTCGAGCGCGATATTCTGCGCCACCCCGTCCTTGTGCTGGACGTGAATCAGCAGGAACGTCGGAGCGTTGGGGATGGCGGCCTGCAGTGTGGGTGAAAGCCTGCGCTGGCGGGCCGGATCGCTGCCGAACGCTTCGATATAAGTGTCATGCATAAACGCATTCCCATCGGCGATCTGCTTGGCGACATCGTAAGCCGCGCCGTCGATCGGGATCACGCCCTGCACATTGGCAAAGCTTAACCCGGCGCCGCGCAAGAAGCGCTCATCGGTGCCGACCAGCGCGACCAGATGCGCGCCCGCGCTATGGCCCATCAGCACGATCCGCTTGGGATCGATGCCGAGCGCCGCAGCGTGGTCGATCAGGTAGCGGAGCGAAGCGGCGACGTCGGCCGCCTCGTCCTCGACAGTCGCACCCGGCACCAGCCGATAGTTGATCGCGGCATAGGCATAGCCCTCAGCGGTGTAGTGCGGGGCTTTCCAGTTGCCGCCGGCATTGTCCTTGCTCCCGCGCTTCCACCCGCCGCCGTGGACGAACACGATCAACGGGGCGGGCCGCCTGGCTCCCTGTGCTGGCCAGTAATCGAGCGCTTGCAGCGGGTCCTGGCCGTAAGCGAAAGCCTGCTTGCCCGGCGCTGGCGGCGCAGTCGACGCACCGCCGCGATCAACCAGCCGCGCCCGCAACCGGTCGCCCGGCGCGGCCGGTGCCAAAGCCGTCATGGCCAGTACGCCGCTGGCCAGGATCAAAATGAAAATCCACCTCATGCCTGAGCTCCCATTGGCATCAACAGTATCGCAAGCCTGTACCGGTGCCAGTCACGAATTGTTGTAGATTGTCGCAAATCGCGCTACTCTGCTGGGTCTGGTCGCAAGGTGAGTCCGCGTCGAATTGACGACGGGGGGGGGGAAGGGCACCGCGTCATGGGTAAACTTCGCTATCTCGCAATTCTGGGTGCTGCCGCGCTCACGCTGGGCGGTATCGCCGCGCCGGCTCAAGCAATGGACCAGGCCGCGTACGATGCGGCGCAAGCGGCACTGGCTTCGGCGCTCTACGACATCGAGGGCAACCTGATCGAAAAAGAAGCGATCGAAATGAACGCCAAGGATCTGGAACCCAAGGGTCGCAGCATTACCGAACGCGCAACCGATTACCAACAGCGGGTGCAGCAGCATAACGCCTATTGCCAGGGTACGTTCGAAGAGCCCGAGTACAGTCGGCGTCTGGCGGCGTGCAACGCGGAGGAGGCGCAGTACAACACTCTCATCCGGCAGCTCGACCTTGAACGGGAAGGATTTCAGGCCCAGCTGGCCGAACTGCAGGCCCGCGATACCCGCCGCCAGCAGGCTGCCCAGCCGATGCTCAAGCGGCTTGAAACGGGCGTGGTGCAGTTGGTCACTTCGTGCATTAGCATGACTTTGCCCGAGCAGCGCGAGCTGTGCCACCTGCCATCGGCTCCGGGTCCGCGGACTGCGCCGATGATCAGCCAAATGAATGCAACGTTGCGGGGCGAGCTGGCCAAGTCGGCGCAATAGCGGCTCAGGCACCTTTCCGGGCAAAGCCGGGCAATGGCCGATTGCCCCGCCGCGTTAGTTACCCTAGGGCGCGGCACGGAATTGATGCCCTCGCAAAGGAACTTCCGTGGCCAATGTTACCGTGATCGGCGCCCAGTGGGGCGATGAGGGCAAGGGCAAGATCGTCGATTGGCTCGCCAGCCGCGCCGATGCCGTGGTGCGCTTTCAGGGCGGCCACAACGCCGGACATACCTTGGTGGTCGGTGATCAGGTTTACAAGCTCAGCCTGCTGCCCTCGGGGATCGTCACCGGCACGCTGTCGGTGATCGGCAACGGCGTGGTGCTCGATCCGTGGCACTTCCGCGACGAGGTGGCCAAGCTCAAGGGGCAGGGGGTGGAAATCAACCCGCAGAACCTGCAAGTCGCCGAAAACGCCCCGCTGATCCTGCCGTTTCACCGCGATCTCGATGGTCTGCGCGAAGATGCCAGCGGCGCAGGCAAGATCGGCACCACCCGCCGCGGGATCGGCCCGGCTTACGAAGACAAGGTCGGTCGCCGCGCGATCCGGGTCTGCGATCTGGCGCACCTCGACGATCTCGAGCCGCAGCTTGACCGGATTTGCGCGCACCACGATGCCTTGCGCGCCGGGTTTAACCAGCCGCCGATCGACCGCGCGCGGCTGCTCGCCGATCTGTGGGACATTGCGGCTTTCGTGCTGCCCTTCGCCAAGCCGGTGTGGCGCACGCTCAATGAGGCCAAAAAGGCCGGCAAGCGCATCCTGTTCGAAGGCGCGCAAGGCGTGCTGCTCGATGTCGATCACGGGACGTACCCGTTCGTCACCAGCTCGAACACCGTCAGCGGCACTGCCGCCAGCGGATCGGGGCTGGGGCCAAGCGCGACCGGCTTCGTGCTCGGGATCGTCAAGGCCTACACCACCCGCGTCGGCTCGGGCCCGTTCCCGACCGAGCTGGACGACGAGATCGGTCAGAAGCTGGGCGAACGCGGCCACGAATTCGGCACCGTGACGGGCCGCAAGCGCCGCTGCGGCTGGTTCGATGCGGTGCTGACCCGGCAGAGCTGCGCCATCTCGGGCGTGACCGGAATCGCGTTGACCAAAGTCGATGTGCTCGACGGGTTTGAGACGGTGAAGATCTGCGTGGGCTACAAGCTGACCGGCAAAGACGGCATCACCCGCGACCTCGACTATTTCCCCAGCCACTCCGCCGATCAGGCCGGGGTCGTCCCGGTTTACGAGGAAATGCCCGGCTGGAGCGAAACCACCGCCGGCGCGCGCAGCTGGGCCGATCTGCCCGCGCAGGCGATCAAGTACATCCAGCGCGTGCAGGAATTGATCGAAACTCCGGTGGCGCTGGTCAGCACTTCGCCCGAGCGCGAGGACACGATCCTGGTCCGCGATCCGTTTGTGGATTGAGGGAGGACCGCGCGCCAAGGTTACACTTTGACTGGACACATTGGACACAGTCTTAAAACAGAAAACGAAAGTGTCACCTTGCGCGAAAACCCGCACGAAAACGACGATCGACAAATTCAAAGCATGTCCTGAGCCTGTCGAAGGAAGCGGTCCCAGATTGGCAAACAGCGGTCGTGTAGGAAAGCGCGAAGCGATGGGTTGCTGGATTGAGCCTCGCGCAACCGGGGACATCCGGTCATCCTGAGCTTGCCGAAGGGTTGCGTGTCCCCGTTCCACGGTTCCACTGAGGGAGAAGTGCGACTGACACGTCGTCCAAGACGGACGAGTTTGGGAGTTAAGTAAAGTGTCACCGTAATTCAAATTTGCGTAATTTGATTTAGACTATAGAAAATGCGTGGCGTAGCGCGGCATTGGCCGAATTCCCTGTCATTAGAATCAGATGCTCGGTATTGAAAAGCGTCGTGCAGCGGAGAAACGCCCTGCAGCTTTTGCTTTACAGGAGGAAATTATGAAGCGGTTTGCGAACTTACTTGTCGTACCAATCGTGCTGGGGGCTTCCTTGAGCGTCGGTATGGCTTCGGCTGATCCAACTCCAACCGCTGCCGCTCCTTCGGCTTATGTGCCTCCACAGATGACCCATCGCTCATATGGTAAATTGCGAGTAGTAGTTCCTTTGACAAGTCCGGACAAAATGATTCAAGTGATGAAGCTTCGTAATATTAGCAATTCCATCAAGGCTGTTGAAAAATGGGGTGGTTCTCTTGATGTCAAGGTTGTTATTTACGCCAAAGGGATAAGTCTACTTTTGAATCCTGATGAAGGCGTGCGCTCACAATTGGATTTTTTGCGAGCTCATCATGTAAAGTTTGAGATATGTAACAACTCTTTACTTGAACAGGGCGTAGATTTTCATACACTTTATGGTGTCGTGGACGATGACATTGTCCCTTCCGGGTTTGCTGAAGTCGCCTATCTCCAAGCCCGTATGGGCTTCGTTGTCGATCCGATGAACTGAATGGGGCGCTCGGTGACAGTGCTGAGTGGTAGGCATCGGAAATTACGGTGAATTAATTACGTATTTACGAATTACGGTGACACGTGCAGCATACCCTTATTATTGCAATTGGGATGACGGGCGCGAAATCCCATGAGCAACCCTTACACCCCCGTCCCACCCGTCACCTGAAGAGCGGCAGCCCATTTCCTACATCCGGCCTTTCCGGCATAACCGCCGACATGACCTCCGCCGCGCACCCCAAATCCCTCACCCCGCCGCGCGCAGCGCGTCGCCTTCGCGCGCCATCCGGATCGCGCCATTTTTTCCGCCGTCTGGACCCTGTCAGGTTTGTCAGGTTCCGCGCTGCAACCGGCACAAAATCACGCCGCAGCGGGCATTGCTCAAGGCGTGCGCAGCGGTGAAGCTCTCGCTCCGCCCATCGCGCGCGGCTGCGATCCTTGCGCTGCTGCTCCTCACCGGCGCGGCCACGCCCGCGCCGCCGCTCGCCTTTCCCGAGGTCGATCATATCCTCGTTGCCAAGGCGGCGCGGACGATGACGCTCTACGGGGTGGATGGATCGGTCAGCGTGATTGAGCATGCCCAGCTTGGCGGCGCGCCCGTTGGGTCGAAGCAGTTCGAGGGCGACCAGCGCACGCCTGAGGGGCGGTTTGTGATCGACTACGGCAACCCGAACAGCGCCTATCACCTCTCGCTCCATATCGCCTATCCGCGGCCTGAGGACACCGCCTATGCCCGCGCGCAGGACCGCAGCCCCGGCGGGCTCATTTTCATCCACGGGCAGCCCAATGACTGGCCGGTCGGGCGGGCTCCGGGCGACTGGACCGACGGCTGCATTGCGCTGTCGGATGATGAGATCGAAGCGCTGTGGGCGGCGGTGCCGGATGGCACGCCAATTGAAATAGTGCCTTAGACCACGCAGTTATTCTTGACATGGACCCTTTCTGTTCTACTCCTGTTCGAACTTGAAGGAGTCGAAGCGCATGGCCCAGTCGAATTTTGCTTACCTCGCGTCATCCCACGTTTCCGCCGGGGTGCCGCTGGCGCTGTCGGTGTTTGCCGACCGCGCGCACTTGCGCAGCCAGATTGGCGACGATGCGCAGGTGGCCGGGTTGCGGCTGGTGCAAGCCGGCGAAATTGCCGAGCTGCTGAGCGGCGATGCGCGGCCACTGGGCGATGTGGTGATGGTCGATTGTCCGGGCAACGATGCAGCCTCGCTCGCGGCGCTGGCGCGGCTTGACGTGCGCGCGGCGCAAGCCGGGGCGCGGATGGTGGTATCGACCAGTATGGCGGCGCTTGATGATGTGTTTGGCTGCCTCGATCAGTCGGGCGCGCAGATCCTGGTCGAACCGAGCCGGGCCGAGCGAGTGCTCGCGCTCGGCCGGGTGCTGGCCGAATGTGCCGGGGAACGGGTGCGCGAATTGTCGGATGAAGACCGGCTGGCGCTGCTGCGGCTGACCGAACAAGTCAACCAGATCGCCCAGAAGCTGGACCGGCTGGGCGCGCCGGGCGCGATCGGACCGGAACCGGACAGCAGCGCGTTCCGCTTCGAAAGTCCGAACACCGCTTACATCGGTGCCGACAATGACAGGATGGACCACGGAACGGAGCGGCTGATCCGCGCCGCGCGGCCGGCCTTGCCCGATCCGCGGCTAGTCCGCCGGATCATCCGCCAGCGGCAGTTGCGCGCGCGGTTTTTCGCGGGCGACCTATTTGCCGATCCGGCGTGGGACATGCTGCTCGATCTCACCGCCGCGCGGGCCGAACATGCCCGTGTTTCGGTCACCAGTCTATGCATCGCCAGCAGCGTCCCGCCCACGACGGCGCTGCGCTGGATCGGCCAGATGACCGAGGAAGGCCTGCTTGAACGGGTTGAGGACGATACCGATCGCCGCCGCGCCTTCATCACCCTGACCGAAAAGGCGGCGGACAGCATGGCGCGCTATTTTGCCGAGATCGGCGGCAACGCGGCGCGGCTGGTGTGAGCTTCGCGGCGGCCAACGCTTGCCCGATTGACCGCGCCGCACTTTCGCAGCATAGGCCGCGAACCCCCCACAGGGGCGCTTAGCTCAGTTGGTAGAGCATCTCGTTTACACCGAGAGGGTCGGCGGTTCGAGCCCGTCAGCGCCCACCAGGGTTGCCCGATTATTTCGCCTCGGCCAGCAGCGCGGTGGTCTCTGCACTGGCCCAGTCACGCGGGCCCGAGGTTCGCCACACCTCTTTGCCCGCCGAATCGTAAAGCACCGTCGTCGGCAGCATTTCGGCTTCGTAATGGAACATCACCGAATTATCCGGGTTGAGCCACGGTTCGAGCCGGGTCACTCCGCGCTCGGTGAGGAACTTGGCGACCATGTCCAGCTTCTCGGTGTCCTGATCGATCGTCAGAACCTTGATCGCGGGATTATTCGCGGCGATCGCATCGAGTTTCGGCAACTCCGCGATGCACGGCCCGCACCAGGTCGCCCACAGGTTGATCAGCAACGGCTTGCCTTTGAGGCTCGCGAGGTCGAGCTCCTTGCCGGCCTGGTCCTTGAGCTGGAAGTCGGGCAGCGCGCTGCCCTTGTGGCCGCGATCGATCGAACCGACCGCCGCCGCCGCGCTCGCGCCGGCGCTCGTCTGCGGTTGCGCCTTGTCCCCGCTTTGCCTATCGCACCCAGCGAGCAGCACGGCACAGCTGAGGATGGCGAGCTTGAGCGAAGGCGAAGACAGCAAGGGCGGTTCCAATCCAACGGGGGCCAACGCCATGTGGGGCGGCCGGTTCGCCGGCGGGCCGTCGGCGATCATGCGCGAGATAAATGCCTCGATCCCGTTCGACAAGGCCTTGTGGCGGCAGGACATCGCCGCATCGCTGGCGCATGCCGCGATGCTCGCTGAGCAAGGGATCATTTCGGGCGAGGACGGCGCGGCGATCACCGCCGGGCTGAAGGCCATCGCCGCTGACTATGCTGCGAACGGCGTCCCCGAGAACTGGGATCTCGAAGACATCCACATGACCACCGAAAGCCGGCTGGCCGAGCTGATCGGGGCACCGGCCGGACGGCTTCACACCGCGCGCAGCCGCAACGATCAGGTCGCGACCGATTTCAAGTTGTGGGTGCGCGATGCCTGCGATGCAGTAGACGCAGGGCTTGCTTCGTTGCAGGCCGCGCTGGTCACCCGCGCGGGCGAGCACGCCGCCAGCATCATGCCCGGCTTCACCCATCTGCAGACCGCGCAGCCGGTTACGCTCGGGCATCACTTGCTGGCTTATTACGAGATGCTGGCGCGCGATCGTTCGCGGTTCGCCGATGCGCGCCACCGACTCAACCGGTCGCCGCTCGGCTCGGCCGCGCTCGCCGGGACCGGGTTCCCGATCGATCGCCAAGCCACCGCAACGGCGCTGGGGTTCGATGGACCGACCCGCAACAGCCTCGACGCGGTGTCCGACCGGGACTTTGCGATCGAGTACCTGACTGCAGCGGCGCAAACCGCGCTGCACCTCTCGCGGCTCGCCGAGGAGCTGATCCTGTGGGCGAGCCAGCCGTTCGGGTTCGTCACCTTGCCCGACGAACTGTCGACCGGCAGTTCGATCATGCCGCAGAAGAAGAACCCCGATGCGGCCGAACTGGTGCGCGGCCATTCGGGGCGGATTGTTGGTGCGCTGGTCAGCCTGATGGTGACGATGAAGGGGCTGCCGCTGGCCTATTCGAAGGACATGCAGGACGACAAGCCGCCGGTGTTCGAAGCCGCCGGGCTGCTCGACCTGTGCCTCGCCGCGATGACCGGGATGATCGCCGGGGCGGCTTTCCGCACCGACCGCATGCGCGCCGCGGCTGAGCTGGGCTATGCCACCGCGACCGATCTGGCTGACTGGCTGGTGACTGCCGCCGACGTGCCGTTCCGCGAGGCGCACCACATTACCGGGGCGGCGGTAAAGCTTGCCGAAAGCCGGGGGCTGGCGCTCGATGCCTTGCCGCTGGCGGACTTGCAGGCGATCGATTCGCGCATCGACGCGCGGGTGTTCGCCGCGCTGTCGGTCGAATCTTCGGTTGCGGCGCGCGCCAGCTATGGCGGAACCGCGCCCGAACAGGTAAGGGCGCGGGTGGCCGAAGCGCGCCTTGCGCTGGGCATGGAGTGATCGTGATGCGTCGTCTGGTGGTTTCCGCTTTGATCCTGGCGCTGGCCGGCTGCGGCGCTGCCGCTCCGCTCAAGCCAAAGGTCGGCCAGTCGCTGCCGGTCGCACCTTATGGCGCGGAGCAGAAGCCGACTGCCGAAGCCTTGCTCAAACCAACCTCTCAAGCTGCGCCGGAACGCAGCGTCGAACTGCGAAAACGCTCGGAAGAGCGCGTTCAAGATCCGTTCGACCTGCCGCCTTCCGACTGAGAGTTCTTTCCCATGAACCATTTCGAATACCGCGACGGCGTGCTTCACGCCGAAGACCTGCCGCTGAGCGTGATCGCGGAGCAGGTTGGAACCCCGGTTTACGTCTATTCGCGCGCCACGCTTGAACGCCATGCGCAGGTGTTCAAGGCCGCGCTGGCCCATTTGCCCAACGCGCATATCGCCTTTGCGATCAAGGCCAACCCTAACCTCGCGGTGCTCAAGGTGATGCAGCGCGAAGGGCTGGGTGCCGACGTGGTCTCGGGCGGAGAACTGGCGCGCGCGCTGCTAGCGGGGATGCCGGGCGAGGACATCGTCTTTTCAGGCGTGGGCAAGATGCCGCGCGAGATGATCCAGGGCCTTGAGGCCGGGATCGGTCAGTTCAACATCGAGAGCGAGGAAGAAGGCGTCGAGCTTTCGGCCATCGCCGCCGCGCGGGGCCAGCGCGCGGCCTGTGCGCTGCGGGTCAACCCCGACGTCGATGCCGGCACACATGACAAGATCTCGACCGGCAAGGCCGAGAACAAGTTCGGTGTTCCTTATGATCGCACCGGCGAAATCTATGCGCGCCTCGCCAAACTTGAAGGGCTCGAGATGCGCGGGCTGGCGGTGCATATCGGCAGCCAGCTGCAAAGCCTCGATCCGCTCGAGATGGCCTTCACCAAGATGGGCGACCTGCTCGGCCAGCTGCGCAGCGCCGGGCAGAGCGTCACGCATATGGACCTCGGCGGCGGGCTGGGCGTGCCCTACCGCGCAGGCGAAGTATTTCCGACGCCGGAAGAATATGGCGCGATGGTCGGACGGGTGACCAGGGACTGGGATACCCGGCTGATGTTCGAGCCGGGCCGGGTGATCACCGGCAATGCGGGCGTGCTGCTGACCGAGGTGATCCGGGTCAAGCGCAGTTCGAACGGGCCGCCGTTCGTGGTGGTCGATGCGGCGATGAACGACCTTGCCCGCCCGGCGATGTACGGCGCGTGGCACGATTTCGACGCGGTCCAGCCAAACGGCGGCCGGATGGTCGCCAACATCGTCGGCCCGATTTGCGAGACCGGCGATACCTTTGCGATGGGCCGCGATATCGATGCGCTCGAAGCGGGCGATCTGGCGGTGTTCCGGACCGCCGGAGCCTATGGCGCGACGATGGCATCGAGCTACAACAGCCGCGGCTTCGTGCCCGAAGTGATGGTCGATGGCGACCAGTATGCGATTGTCGCCGACCGCATCCTGCCTGCGCAGATCACCGACGCCGAGCGAGTGCCGGAGTGGCTGTTGTAACTGACAGGCCCACCCCCAACTCCGCCCGCCTGCGGGAGGGGAGCGAGACTTGCCGAGCGCAGCGAGGCTAGTCGCAGCGGGGCGGGCAGGCTAGGGTCGCCGCATGCACAGCCTCCCGCTTTTCCACCGCATCACCGGCCAACGCGTAATCGTGCTGGGCGAGGGCGAAGCGGCGGAGGCCAAGCGGCGGCTGGTCGAGCGGGCTGGCGGGGTGGTAGCGGACGATAACCAAGCGGAGGCGGCCCTGGCGTTCGTCGCACTCGATGCGCCAGAAGAGGCCGCCGCCGCGCTCAAGGCGCGTGGCCTGCTGGTCAACGTGGTCGATCGGCCCGAGCTGTGCGATTTTACGGTGCCCAGCCTGCTCGAACGCGGGCCGGTGCTGGTCGCGGTCGGGACCGGCGGGGTTTCGGCGGGTCTGGCCAAAGCGCTGCGGCTGCGGCTGGAAACGCTGCTCCCCGGCAATCTGGGTGGGCTGGCCGAAGGGCTCGGCAAAGCCCGCACCGCGCTGCGGACACGCTGGTCGCAAGCGGGCGATCGGCGCCGCGCACTCGATGCCGCGCTGGCTGAGGGCGGCGCGCTCGATCCGCTGAATGACCAGAGCGCAGCGGCGCTGGCCGGGTGGTTGGCTGGCGCTTCCTACACTGCCCCGGCCGTGCACGAATTCACTGTCACGTCAGACGATCCTGACGATTTGACTCTGCGGCAGGCGCGTTGGCTGGGGACTGCCGATCTGGTGCTGCACGATCCCGCTGTACCGGCCGCAATCCTGAACCGCGCGCGGGCCGATGCCGTGCGGTGCGCCCTGTCCACCGGAGACCGGGCACATGCTCACTGCGGGGTCACCGTCATCATTCGGCGGGGCTGAGCAGCACTTTCAATTGCGCCAGCGCGATCGGCTTTGCGGGGTCATCCTGCCAGCAGCTGGCGTTGACCAGCGCCACGCGCCGCCCGGCGCGAGTTACCGTACCGCTGGCGAAGGTACGCTGCTGCGTCCCGCCGCGCATGAATTCGACCGCCACGTTGACCGGCTTGAGGCGCATCGCCTCGCCGCGCCGCTCGAGCTCGGCCTGCAGCGCAGCGATGGCCGCCATTTCCATCAACCCGCTCATCGCCCCGCCGTGAAGAAATCCGGGCCGGCCCGACACCCGGTCCGAATAATCAAACCACAGCACCGGGCTCGCCGCGTCGGCCGGATCGACCCCGATGCCGAGCGCCTCGGCATATGGGGGCAGCGCATAGCTCACAGGTAATTCCCGTGGGTCGCCATGAAGGTGCCGGTAACATGCGCGACCGGATCGAGCGGATCGCCATCGTGCGCGATGCCGCGGATAAAAGCTATCGTCCGGGTCAGCTTGTAGCATTCGCCGTGGCCGATCACGGTCCTGCCCGGCTGCGCGGCGCGCATGTAATCGACCCGAAGATCGAGCGTGGCATGCGGGATGAATCGCTTGGCCAGCGTCCACACCGACATCGAGGTGGCGTTGTCCATCAGGCTGATGATCGGGCCCGAGGCAAGGACCCCGGTCTCTGCCACCCCAACCAGTTCCTCGCGCCAGGGCAGTGCCAGTTCAACCCAATCGGGCCCGTGCGCGTGGTAAGCAATCCCCAGCCAGCCGCCATGGCCGTGGCGGGTCATCATCGTCGCGGCGATACCCGGATCAAACGCGTAATCGGACGGCAAATCGTGCAGATTCAAAGGCGCATCGACGCTGGTCATGGCGTCTCTCTGCTGTGCACCGGACGCTATTACAATGTTTTAATTTGGCGATTGTATACCTTGCAAACACAGTGTTTGGGGATAACTAAAACGCCCAGACTCGACTCAAGGAACACTTCGGCAACATGCTTCTCGAATCAATCAACTGATTCGGAGTTTGAGATGGCTGACAATCCCATTGTGCACATCGGCGAAAATTCGCCGGAAGAAGTCGCTTACAAACTTTTGCAGGTAATCGCGGATGTTGAAAACCGTGAGCGCTACGGGCACGGTTCCCACCCCGTTGACAGGGAATGGGTCTTGCGAACTTACGCGCAGTGCATTCGCGCGGTTCGCCTTCCCAACCTAATCAACGATGTGGTCAAGGAGTTTGCTCCACCCCCGGCACCTCCGAAGAGGTAAGGAACGCAAAGAATTTGGCGGCTGCGTCGAGGATAGCTTTGGTATCGCTCTGCCCCTCAGCCGCCAACTTCAATGCCATGATGCGGATATCAATGGTTGTCATACGGTGGCCATAGCAGAGGTATCTGAATACCTCAAACCCACTTGTCGCTTGTATGCAACGGGCTGACTCAAAAGTCAGCTAATCCTTGCGGGAAATCTGATTTAGCAGGTCGGTAAGGCGGTTCATGCGCTTGATGAACTCTTTTTCCAGTGACACGCCGAGAATCCAAGTGCTGGCAACAAGAACGCCGATCCCAGCCCAAAAGTCTCCGCGCGTCATTGGGGCTTCTCTGGCACAGGCTTAGCCTTCACAACCCGCTTCAACCGCTCGTCCCAGCGCGCTTCGCTCTCGTCCGCGCCGTGTTCGCGGGCGGCTTTCTTGAACTTGTCTAATTGAGACTCTTGGATTCCTGTTTTCTCTGTCATAGCTCAGCCCATGTACCGCCTGTATATTGATGAAGTAGGGACTTCCGATCTCGGTTCTGTCAACACTGACAGCGAACGATACCTTAGTTTGACGGGTATCGCCATGCTAGTGACTGAGGCGCGCGATGTGCTTGCACCGCAATTTGCCTCTCTCAAGGCGGATGTTTTCAATCATGACCCCGATGACCCAATCATTCTTCACCGCAAGAAAATTGTGGGCCGATCCGGTCCATTCGGCGTGCTGGCAAATGACGATCTACGCGCAAAGTTCGATGAACGGATTTTCGCGGCAATGGAGGGCTGTAACTACACCGTCATAACGGCGCTGATCGACAAGAAAGCGATGCTGGCGAAAGACGAATGGAAAAAGAAAGAGCCGTACCATTATCTGATGGAGGTCCTGGTCGAAAAATACGTGCAATTCCTTGAGCGCAAGCAGAGCCGGGGCGACATTATGCCGGAAGGCAGAAAGGGAAAGCAGGACCAGCGGCTTCAAGAGGCTTTTCTAAGGGTGATGGCAGCGGGAACATATTACGTTCCTCGCGCCCGAATGCGCGCCCAAATCCCATCTTCTAATCTCAAGTTTCGGTACAAAAGGGATAACGTTGCTGGCTTGCAATTGGCGGACCTCTTGGCCCATCCCAGCCACATGACCATTCGTGAAATGATGGGCCACACTATGCATCCGGGGGACTTTTGCGACCGCGTTAAG
>JANYGC010000115.1 GCA_025359425.1 Sphingomonadaceae bacterium | reverse complement strand
GGACCACCGGCCTGTACCCCTCCACCATGCTACGCATGTTCCCCCTCCCCGTGCCGGGGAGGAATGCTCGACCAACTCCCGGTCGCCGCGCTGCGGCTCGATCCCGCCACCCTGCTGGTGCTGCGGCGGCTCGGGCTCAAGCGGATCGGCGAGCTGTCAGGAGTGGCGCGCGAGGCTTTGGCGCGGCGGTTCCGCTCGGTCCGCGCGCCCGCCGCCAATCCCTTGGTCCGGCTCGACCAGCTCACCGGCAAAGTGCCCGAGCCGCTGCTGCCGGTGCTGACGCAGCCCCCGCCGCTGGTCCAGCGCCGCCTGCTCGAGCCGATCCGCCATCGCCCCTTGCTCGATCAGGTGCTGAGCGATCTGGCCGATGACATGGTCCGCGTGCTCGAAGGGCAGGCGCTGGGCGCGCGGCGCTTGGAACTGGCACTGTGGAAGGTCGATGGCGAGGTGGTCCAGCGGCGGCTCGAACTCGCCGCGGCGACCCGCGCGGCAGCGCATATCACGCGGCTGTTCGCCGCCAAGCTGGACGATATCGACGCCGGGTTCGGGATCGAACTCGCCCGGTTGACCGCGTCGTGGTGCGAACCTTTGGCGCTCAGCCAGCGCGATTTCGAGGCTGCGGCGGAGGCGCACGGGACCAGCCTGGCAGCCTGCATCGACCGGCTCAGCGTGCGCCTGGGGGCGGGGGCGATACGCCGCCCTGAACCGGTCACGAGCCACTGGCCCGAACGCGCGCAGCGTTGGCTGGCTCCGCTCGATCCGGGGCGCGCAGCGCAGGAAAGCCTTGCCTTCCACGCCCGCCCCTTGAAGCTGCTCGACCAGCCCGAACTGATTTCAGTGATCCACGCCAGCCCCGACGGCCTGCCCCGCCGGTTCCGCTGGCGCGGGGCACTGCACGATGTCACCCGCGCCGAAGGGCCCGAGCGGATCGCGCCTGAATGGTGGCGCGAGCGCGGCGCGGCGCGGTTGCGCGATTATTACCGGGTCGAGGATGCGGCCGGGCGAAGATACTGGATCTACCGCCACGGCCACGCCGCCGATGGGCGCGGCGGAACGCCCGAATGGTATTTGCAGGGGCTTTGTTCTTGAATCCGGATCACAAAACAGGATTCGTCATTGCGAGGGGCGAAGCCCCGCGGCAATCTAGGGCGGCACTGCACGGCCCTGGATTGCTTCGCTTCACTCGCAATGACGAAAATGAGTTTTACCTACGCGCTACACCGGAACCGTGGCCATCGAAGCGGCGGTGATTTCATCAAGCACATCCTGCCGGTCACCGGCCTGAGCCGCATCGAAATTCATTGCGCCGCGCTCGCTTTCACCCAGGAACGCGAGCAGATCGTTGGTCAGCCGCTCGGTCTGGGTGGCAAACACGCCGTGCGGTTCGCCGTCGTATTCGATCAGCTGCGCGGCGGGCACCGCCTTGGCCAATGCGCGCGCGGTCGGTTCAATCGGCACGGTCTTGTCGGCAGTGCCGTGGATGATCAGCGTCGGCACGGTGAAGCTGGCCAGATCGGGGCGGAAGTCGGTGGTGGCGAAGGCTTTGGCCGCAGCCAGCGTGGGCCGCAGCCCGGCCTGCATCGCGGTGGACCAGGCGAGGTCAAGCGTCTCGTCGCTGACCGGGCTCGACAGCATTCCAACCCCGAAAAAGTCCTTGAAGAAGCCGCGGAAGAACTTCGCCCGATCGGCCTTCATGCCTTCGGTCATCTGGTCGAAGGTGGCTTGCGGTACGCCTTCGGGATTGTCCTCGGTCTGGAGCATGTAGGGCACGACCGAGCTGATCAGCGCAACTTTGCTGACACCCTTGCCCTGATGGCGTGAGAGGTAGCGGGCGACTTCGCCCCCGCCCATCGAGAAGCCGATCAGCGCGGCGTCCTGCCCGCCGGCCTGGCTGTCGATCACTGCCGCCAGATCGTCAGCGAAGGTATCATAGTCATAGCCTTCTGACGGCTGATCCGACCGGCCAAACCCGCGGCGGTCATAGGCGATCGCCTGATAACCATTGTCGGCCAGCACATTGCTGATCGGATCCCAGCTGTCGCCCGACAGCGGCCAGCCGTGGATCAGGACGACCGGTTTGCCGGTCCCCCAGCTCTTCACGTAGAGGCTGGTTCCGTCCTTGGTCTTGATCATCGGCATTGGAATTCTCCGTCTTCAGGGGGGTGTCCTGACAACGAAGCCCGGGGCCATGCGTTCCGTGCCTTCGTTCAGCCGGTGGCCCTATGCGGCAGCAAGAGACTCGCGTGCCCGATCAAAAGAACATATAAAGAACATTTAGACTCGAGAACAATGCCCGAAGCCGCCCTGACCCCTGAACGCCGCCGTGTTACCGGTGAAGCGACCAGTGCGCCGCCGCGCGCAGCGTTCGTCGAGCTGGGGCTGGCGACATGCTTTTCGTTTTTGCGCGGGGCTTCGGACGCGGTCGACCTCGTCACGCAGGCTTATGCGCTGGGTTATGACGCGATCGGGATTGCCGACGCCAACACCATGGCCGGGGTGGTACGGCTGCATGGCGAGGCGCAGGCGCTCAAATTGCGCCCGGTGATTGGTGCCCGGATCGAAACCACCGAAGGGCTGACCTTCCTCGCCTACCCCACCGACCGCGCGGCTTACGGACAGCTCTGCGCGCTGATCTCGGCCGGGCGGATGGGCACGCTCGATGGCGGCTGGCAGGACAAGGGCGCCTGCGACATTTCGCTGACGATGCTGGCCGCGCATAGCCAGGGGGTGCAGCTGGTGCTGATCCCGCCGGCCGATCTGGAAGCGGAGTTCAGCATTTCGGTTGAGAGCAATGTGGTTCCATTCCCGCCGATTGATTCACGCGCCCTTCGACAAGCTCAGGGTGAGCGGGTTGCGGGGGGGCCGGGAGAGGAAGAATTTGGTTCGCGCAGAGACCGCAAAGATCGCAGAGAAGTGGAATGCGCCGCAGGCTTATCATTACCCGGAAGCGGTGGGTCTGGCAGTGATGCCGAAGGAATAGAGCGGCTGCGCCGCGAGGACGACATCTCTGCGGTCTTTGCGGTCTCTGCGCGAAACCCTCTTCCTACTCTCCGCGCCGCCGCACCTCCGCGTGAAACCACTCTTCTGACCGCGCCGTTCGCGCAAATCCTCCCGCACCTGACGGCGCAGCTTCCCACACTCCGCCACATTGCCGCGAGCTATCTCTACACCGGGGACGACCTTGCCCGGATCGCCCGGCTGGATGGGCTGGCGCGCGCGGAGGGCCTGGCGATCCTGGCCACCAACGATGTGCTGTACCATGCCGCGCAGCGCCGTCCGCTGCACGACGTGATGACCGCGATCCGTCACAAGACTACCGTCGCTGCGGCGGGCGAGCTGCTCCAGCCCAATGCCGAGCGGCACCTCAAAAGTCCCGCCGAAATGGCGCGATTGTTCCGGCGCTGGCCGCATGCCTTGGCGGCGGCGCGCGAAGTGGCCGATGCGGGTCAGTTCAACCTTGAGGAGCTGCGCTACGAATACCCTGAGGAGACTTGCCCCGACGGGCTTGAGCCCCAGCAGCATCTGGAAAATCTGACGTGGCTGGGGGCGACTGGCCGCTATCCGGGCGGAGTGCCGGAGTCTGTGCGCGACACGCTGGCGCGCGAACTGGCGCTGATCGGCAAGCTGAGCCTCGCGCGTTATTTCCTGACCATCAAGGACATCGTCGATTTTGCGCGGCGCTGCGATCCGCCGATTTTGTGTCAGGGGCGGGGCAGCGCGGCCAATTCGGCGGTGTGCTATTGCCTTGAGATCACCGCAGTCGATCCCGCGCGCCACGCGCTGCTGTTCGACCGGTTCATCTCCGAGGACCGCAACGAACCACCCGATATCGACGTCGATTTCGAGCACGAGCGGCGCGAGGAGGTGATCCAGTACATCTATGCCCGCTATGGCCGCCACCGCGCCGGGCTGTGCGCGACGGTGATCCATTACCGCCCGCGCATGGCGATCCGCGAGGTCGGCAAGGCGATGGGGCTGTCCGAGGATATCACCACCGCGCTCGCCAAAACGGTGTGGGGCGGGCACGGCCACTCGATCAAGGAAGCGCACGTTGTCAGTGAGACCGGGGTCGATCTGGCCGATCCGCACTTGCGCCGGGTGCTGATGCTGACCGAGCAGATGATCGGGATGCCGCGCCACCTGTCGCAGCACGTCGGCGGGTTTATCCTGACGCAAGGCCGGCTCAGCGAGACCGTGCCGATCGGCAACGGCGCGATGCCCGAGCGCAGCTTCATCGAATGGGACAAGGACGATATCGACGCGCTGGGCATCCTCAAGGTCGATGTGCTGGCGCTGGGGATGCTGACCTGCATCCGCAAATGCCTGACCCTGCTGGGGGCGCATCACGGCCAGGAGCTGACCCTGGCGACGGTGCCGAAGGAAGACCCGGCGGTGTACGACATGCTGTGCAAGGGGGACTCGCTCGGCGTGTTCCAGGTCGAAAGCCGCGCGCAGATGAACATGCTGCCCCGGCTGCGGCCGCGCTGCTTCTATGACCTGGTGATCGAGGTGGCGATTGTCCGCCCGGGGCCGATCCAGGGCGATATGGTCCACCCTTACTTGAAGCGTCGGCGCGGGGCCGAGCGGGTGGAAATCCCCGCGCCCGGGCCAAGCCACGGCCCGCCCGACGAGCTGACCTCGATCCTCGGGCGGACGCTGGGGGTGCCGATCTTCCAGGAGCAGGCGATGAAGATCGCGCTCGATGCGGCGAAGTTTTCCGGCCTCGAGGCCAACCGGCTGCGCAAGGCCATGGCGACGTTCCGCAGCCGCGGGATGGTGGCGGAGCTGGAAGAACTGATGGTCGGGCGGATGATCGCGCGTGGCTACGATCCCGATTTTGCCGAGCGCTGCTTCAACCAGATCAAGGGCTTCGGCGAATACGGCTTCCCCGAAAGCCACGCGGCGAGCTTTGCGCTGCTGGTCTATGTCTCGTCATGGCTCAAATGCCATTACCCCGCAGCGTTCGGCGCGGCGCTGCTCAATTCGCAACCAATGGGCTTCTACGCCCCGGCGCAGATCGTCCGCGATGCCCGGGAGCACGGCGTGGAAGTGCGCGGCGTCGATGTGAATTTCAGCGGGTGGGATAATACGCTGGAGAAGAAGGCCTCAGGAGAAACAGAAGAAAGAGATTTCTCTCGCAAAGGCGCAAAGGCGCAAAGAGGTGGCTCTGCGCCGCAGGCTCTTGAATCAATCTCAAGTATGCCGTTTTCTGCAACGTCTGATTTTGAAGGGGCTTCGCCCAATGCGGAACCTCTTTGCGCCTTTGCGCCTTTGCGAGAGTCAAATTCTTCCTCCCTCCGCGCCTCCGCGTCTCCGCGTGAGTCCAAACCCGCGCTGCGCCTTGGCTTGCGACAGGTCGATGGGTTTCCCGAAGCGGCGGCGGCGCGGATCGTGGCGGCGCGTGAGGCGGGGGCGTTTCGCGATGTGCGCGAATTGAAGGAGCGCGCCGGGCTGTCGCCTGCGCTGATCGAGCGGCTCGCCAGCGCCGATTGCATGGGTTCGCTCGGGCTCACGCGCCGCCAGGCGCTGTGGGATGCACGCAGCCTGATTGCCGCGCCCGACCTGCCGCTGTTCGCCGCCGCCGCCGCGCGCGATGAGGGGGCCGAGCGGATCGCCACCCAGCTGCCGGTAATGCCGCTGTCCGAGGAAGTGGTCGCCGATTACCAGACCCAGCGGCTGTCGCTCAAAGCGCACCCGCTGGCCTTCCTGCGCGCCGACCTCGCCGAACGCGGCTTCGTCCGCGCCGCCGATCTGCGCAGCCGCAAATTTCGCGCCGGGGTGCAGGTGGCGGGCGTGGTGCTGATCCGCCAGCGCCCCGGCTCGGCCAAGGGGGTGTGCTTCATCACACTCGAGGATGAAACCGGGGTCGCCAACATCGTGATCTGGCCCGACCTGATGGAAAAGCAGCGCAAGGTGATCATGGCCGCGCGGCTGATGGAGGTGCGCGGGCGGGTCGAATACGATGACGAGGTGGTGCATGTGATCGCCAGCCATCTGACCGACGCGACCGAGGCTCTACACAGCCTGTCGGACGATCTGCTGCCGCATCATGTCGATCGCGCCGATCATATCCAGCGCCCCTTGCCAGGCAGCCGCCGCGGGCATCCGCGCGATGTGCGGGTCATACCGAAATCGCGTGATTTCCATTAGCTGCAGCGATAGCCTGCGCCAAACAGGGGGACCATCATGCGCATCACACTCGCCGTACTAACCATCGCCGCACTTGCGCTGAGCGGACCGCAGCTCTCCGCCAAGCCGGTGCGGCGGGCCGCTATCCCAGCTGCGATCTTCACCGACCCGCTGCCCGACAAGGCGCATCCGGCGCGGATGGAAGTGCTCCATATCCCCAGCGGCGGGGTCGAGATCAACGGCGTCGCCTACCTCGCCGCCGGCGCGGGACCGCACCCCACATTGGTGCTGTGCCATGGCTGGCCGGGCAACGAGAAGAACCTCGATCTGGCGCAGGCGGTGCGCCGCGCGGGTTGGAACGTGGTGACGTTCAACTACCGCGGATCATGGGGCAGCCCCAGCAACTTCCGCTTCGCCCAGAACCCCGAAGACGCCAAGGCGGTGCTCGCTTACCTGCGCTTGCCCGCCAACGCCGCCAAGCTGGGCGTCGATACCAAGCGCATGGCCCTGATGGGCCACTCGATGGGCGGCTGGGTCAGCACGCTGGTCGGAGGTGAGGACGAAAACCTGCTCGGCATCGGCCTCATTTCCGCGGCCAATATGGGCTTCATGCGCGGGCTCGACCGTCCAGCCATTGTCAAGCTGGCGAGCGAAAACTCCGAAACGCTCGCCGGGACCTCGCCCGAGATCATGGCTGATGAATTGATCGCCGGCCGCGCCGGGTTCGATTTCATGCGCACCGCGCCGGGCCTCGCGCTGCACCCGCTGCTCGTACTGAGCAGCGATGATGGCCTTGCCCCGCAAACCGACGCGCTGATCGCGGCGGTGCGCAAGGCGGGCGGCACCCGGATCACCGCAGTCCACGCCGCGACCGATCACAGCTGGTCCGATCACCGGATTTATCTTGAAGCGCAGGTAATCACTTGGCTGAACAGCCTGCTCGCAGGAAAGCGTCCCTAAACCGCTTCGAGCGCGTACCCTGCCGAACGGACCGTGCGCACCGGATCGGTCGCGCCGTCGACTTCGATCCCCTTGCGCAAGCGGCGGATATGGACGTCCACCGTGCGCAGTTCGATCTCGCTTTCGCTGCCCCACACCGCGTCGAGCAACTGGCCGCGCGAGAACACCCGGCCGGGGTGCTCCATGAAGTGCTTGAGCAGGCGAAATTCGGTTGGGCCGAGCACGATGGTCTGGCCCCGGCGGGTGACCTTGTGCGCGGTTGCATCGAGCGACAGGTCGCCGACTTCAACCACTTCTCCGGCCAATGCCGGGCGAATCCGCCGCATGATCGCGCCGACCCGGGCGATCAGTTCGCGCGGGGAAAACGGCTTGGTGACATAGTCGTCGGCACCGGTTTCGAGCCCGCGAATCTTGTCATCCTCGGCGCCGCGCGCGGTGAGCATCACGATCGGCACATGCGCGGTCGCCTTGCCCTTGCGCAGCCGGCGGCACACCTCGAGCCCGCTGGTGCCTTCGATCATCCAGTCCAGCACCACCAGATCGGGCGCTTCCTCAGCCGCAAGCAGCAATGCTTCATCGCCGTCGGGGGTGACGGTGACGGCATAGCCTTGTTGCCGAAACCGGAATTCGAGCAATTCGGCGAGCGCCGGATCGTCTTCCACGAGCAGCAGGCGGGGTGCGTTCATGGTCAGACTTAGCCCCGATCTTCCTTGTCGGTCAGGTGCGCGCCAGTGGCCGCGTAATAGACCATTTCGGCGACATTGGTGGCGTGATCGCCGATCCGCTCGATATTGCGGGCGACGAACAGGAGCTGGGCGCAGCTGCTGATCGTCGAGGGATTCTCGATCATGTAGCTGACCAGGTTGCGGAACAGCGATTCGTAAAAAGCGTCGACCTTCTCGTCGCGCTCGACCACTGCCTGCGCCATCACCGGATCGCGTGCAGCGTAGGCGGTCAACACGTCATGGACCATGCTGGCAGCGACATCCGCCATTGCTGGGATCAGAGTCAGCGGCTCAAACCGCTTGCGGCCTTCGATCTTGTCAGCGCTCTTGGCGATGTTCTTCGAATAATCGCCGATCCGTTCGATCACCCCGGCGATTTTGAGCGCCGCGATCAGTTCGCGCAGATCGTCGGCCATCGGCGCGCGTAGCGCGATCGTCCGTACCGCCAGCCGGTCGATCTCGGCCTCGAGCGCATCGATCCGCTTATCGCGCTGAATTACGTCGTGGGCCAATTCCAGGTTGCCCTTGATCAGCGCTTCCATCGCCTCGCGCAGCGACACCTCGGCGAGCCCGCCCATCTCCGCGATCAATCCGCGCAGCTTGGTGATGTCCTCGTCGAAAGCCTTGACGGTGTGTTCTTGTGCCATCTCAAATCCTAACCGTAACGTCCGGTAATATAATCTTTGGTTCGCTCCTCACGCGGATTGGTGAAGATTTCCGAGGTCTTGCCGTATTCGACGATCTTGCCGAGATGGAAGAACGCGGTGCGCTGCGAGACGCGCGCAGCTTGCTGCATCGAGTGAGTCACGATCACGATAGCATATTTGCCGCGCAGGTCCGAGATCAGTTCCTCGATCCGGGCTGTAGCGATCGGATCGAGCGCCGAGCACGGCTCGTCCATCAGGATCACTTCGGGGTCGACCGCGATCGCGCGGGCGATGCACAGCCGCTGCTGCTGCCCGCCCGACAAGGCGGTGCCGCTGTCGGCCAGCCGGTCCTTGACCTCGTCCCACAAGCCGGCGCGGTGCAGGCTGCGCTCGACCACTTCATCAAGCTCGGCCTTGCTCGACGACAGCCCGTGGATGCGCGGGCCATACGCGACATTCTCGTAGATCGTCTTGGGGAAGGGGTTGGGCTTCTGAAACACCATCCCGACCCGCGCGCGCAGCTGCACCACGTCCATTCCCGACTTGTAGATGTCTTCACCGTCGAGCGAAATATCGCCTTCGACCCGCGCCCCGGGGATCGTGTCGTTCATCCGGTTGAAGGTGCGCAGGAAAGTCGATTTGCCGCAGCCCGAGGGGCCGATGAACGAGGTCACGTACTCATCGGTAATGTCGATCGAGACATTGTCGATGGCGCGTTTGTCGCCGTAGAACACCGAAACATCGCGCGCGGCGAGCCGGGGAGTGGCGGGGTCAAGCATATGCGGCTGGTTCACCATCGGTTC
This sequence comes from Sphingomonadaceae bacterium, assembly GCA_025359425.1. Lineage (GTDB taxonomy): Bacteria > Pseudomonadota > Alphaproteobacteria > Sphingomonadales > Sphingomonadaceae > Novosphingobium. The sequence continues at coordinate 29,806 of JANYGC010000115.1, read as the reverse complement.
TCGAAACGGTTACGAAGATAGATAGCCATGCCATTCATCACCAGCAGGAAGGCCAGCAGGACGATAATGGCGGCGGAAGTGCGCTCGACGAAGCCGCGGTCGATCTCGTCCGACCACAGGAAGATCTGCACCGGCAGTACGCTCGATGGCGAAGTGAAGCTATCCGGCGGGGTGGCGACGAACGCCTTCATCCCGATCATCAGCAACGGCGCAGTTTCGCCCAGCGCGCGGGCCATGCCAATGATCGTGCCGGTCAGGATGCCGGGCAGGGCGAGCGGCAGGACGTGGTGGAACACGGTTTGAACCGGGCTCGCGCCAATTGCCAGCGCGGCATCGCGGATTGATGGCGGCACTGCCTTGATCGCGTTGCGTCCCGAAATGACGATCACCGGCATGGTCATCAGCGCGAGCGTCATTCCGCCGATCAGCGGGGCCGAACGCCAGTTGGGAAACAGCCCGAGGAACACTGCCAGGCCGAGCAATCCGAAGATGATCGAGGGCACCGCGGCCAAGTTGTTGATCGATACCTCGATCAGCTCGGTCCAGCGGCCGCGCGGCGCGAATTCCTCGAGGTAAACCGCCGCAAATACTCCGACCGGGAAGGCCAGCAGCAGGGTGACCAGCATGGTCAGCATCGAACCCTTGAGCGCGCCCCAAATCCCGACCGCCTGTGGCCCGGTGGCATCGCCGCGGCTGAGAAAGCCCCAGTCGGCGGCCCGGACCAGGCTGCCGTTGGCCTGAAGTTGCGCAGCCAAGGCCTTTTCATCGCCAGATCCGTCGCCGCGCATGGCGGAGGCGAGGCCGTCGCTGACCGGGAGCGAAACCGCTAACCTGGCAGTGAGGCGCGACGGATCCTTGATCAGCAGCTTGCCGGCGTCCTTCCAGGCGTCGTCGGCGAGCTGGTCTGCCGCCGCATCGCCGAGCGCCTTGCTCGCGGCGAATTTGACCACGTCGGGCAGGCCCGCGCCTTTCAGCGCGTCCATCGCACCGGGCCCCTGGAGCTGTGCGGGATCGATCGTGAGCAGACCGCTTGACAAGTCGAGATCGAACTTGAGCTCGGCACGGGTGAAGCCGCCAAGCGCATTGCTGGTCATGCTTACCAGCAGGAAGGCGAGCACCATGGCGGAGAAAACCACGGCGCTCAGGCCAAACGCCTTGAACCGGCGCTCGGCCGCATAGCGGGCCTTGAGGCGGGCGGAAGTAGGCCTACTCATAAGCTTCGCGGAACCGTTTGACCACCCGCAGCGCGATGAAATTGAGCGCCAGCGTGACCAGAAACAACACCATACCCAGTGCAAAGGCGGCGAGCGTTGCCGGGTGATCGAAGCTGCCTTCGCCGGTCAGCAGCGCGACGATTTGAAAAGTCACCGTGGTCATGCTCTCGAACGGATTGGCGGTCAGCCGAGCGGTCGCACCGGCGGCCATGACCACGATCATCGTCTCGCCGATCGCGCGGCTCACCGCGAGCATCACCCCCGCAACAATCCCCGGCAGCGCCGCGGGGATCAGCACGCGGCGGATCGTCTCCGAGGTGGTCGCGCCCATTGCCAGGCTGCCGTCGCGCATTGCCTGGGGCACGGCGGTGATCGAATCGTCGGCCATCGAGGAGACGAACGGGATAATCATGATCCCCATCACCACCCCCGCCGCAAGCGCGCTTTCGCTCGAGGCGCTGGCGATGCCAATTGCATGGCCGACATCGCGGATCAGCGGCGCCACGGTCAGCGCGGCGAAATAGCCGTAAACCACGGTGGGGACCCCGGCGAGAATTTCGAGCAGCGGCTTCATCCACCGCCGCACGGCCGCGCTGGCATATTGGGTGAGGTAGATCGCGCTCATCAGCCCGAGCGGCAGCGCGACCACCATGGCGATGATCGCGCCGATGAACACCGTGCCCCAGAACAACGGCACCGCGCCATAGCTGTCGCTGCGCACGGTCGCCGGGTCGGCCATCGAATCCGGGTTCCAGTACGTCCCGAACAGGAAGTCGATCGGATTGATTACTTGGAAAAATCGTACTGTTTCAAACACCAAGGACGCAACAATGCCAAATGTTGTGAAGATTGCCACCAATGACGCAAGCAGCAACACCGCCATCACGATCCGCTCGACCCTGGCGCGAGCGGCAAATTTGGGTGCCAGCCGCGTATAGGCAAAAAGTCCGCCGGCAATTCCGAGCAGAAGTGTGACCACGATTCCGATGGTCGAGAAATAGCTCAGCGCCGCGCGAAACGGTTCGACCAGGGAGCGCGCTTGCTGGTTGAACACCGCGCCGCTTTGGCCGCTGGCGAGCGCTTGTGCTTCGGCCAGGATCGCATCGCGCTCGATCCCGAACGCGGGGATTTGCGCAGCGGCGGGATCGGTCAAGACTTGCGTCAGCACCAGCCCGGGACTGACCGCAGCCCACACCGCGGCGAACAGCACCGCCGGCAATGCAGCCCACAACGCGACGTACCAAGCGTGATAGACGGGCAGCGAATGGAGTTCGCCGCCCGTCGACCGCACGGTACTGCGGATGGTCCAGGCACGGGCACGCGCCGCCAGCCATCCTGCAAGCCCCAGGGCGAGGGCCAGGAGTACAGGAATGGCGGGCGTCATTGCGTGCGGTGGGCCTGCTTTACTTGAGGCTGCTGGGGTCGAGCAGGGTCATGTTTTTGGCGATTGCAGCGCTGGTCACGAGGACCGAATCGGGTGCCACAACCATGCCCTGCTTGGCCAGCAGACCATCCTTGCCCCAGCTTTTGGCCCATTCGGCAACATATTCGCGCAAGCCCTTGATCGCATCGAGGTGCGCCGCCTTGACGTAGATGTAAAGCGGCCGCGCGCCCGGGTAGGTGAAGTCGGAAATCGAAGCGTAAGTCGGCGCAACGCCGCTCATCGTCAGTCCGACCAGCTTGTCGGAATTTTCTTCGAGATACGAATAGCCGAAGATGCCGACCGCTTTGGGATTGGCTTCAAGCTTCTGCACGATCAGATTGTCGTTCTCGCCCGAGTCGACATAGGCGCCGTCACTGCGGACCTCGGTGCAGACCTTGTCGTGCTGTTCCTTATTACTCTCCTTCAGGGCCTTCATTTCGGCATTGGCGTCGCAGCCCTTGGTCAGGATCAATTCCTTGAGCGCGTCGCGCGTGCCCGAGGTGCTTGGCGGACCGTAAACCAGGATCGCTTCGGCCGGGAATGCCGGGTTGACGTCGCGCCAGGTCTTGGTGGTGTTGGGCTTGCCATACGGATTGGCCGCGAGTGCCTTGTAAACGTCTTCGGGGGACAGTTTGAGACCCAACCCGCCCTTGGCTTCGGCGAAGGCGACGCCGTCAAGTCCGACCTGGACCTCGATGATCTTGTCGACCTTGTTCTTGGCGCAGTCCTCGTACTCGCTCTTCTTCATGCGGCGCGAGGCGTTTTCAATATCAGGGTATTGCACGCCCACGCCGGAGCAAAACAGCTTCATGCCAGCGCCCGTGCCAGTGGCTTCGATGATCGGGCTCTTGATCGCCGAGTTCGACTTGGCGAGCGAATCCGCCACTGCCTTGGCAAACGGAAACACGGTCGACGAACCGACTGCGCGAACCTGGTCGCGCGATCCGCCCTGACCCCCGCCGCAAGCCGACAGCAGCGCCGCGGCCGATACGGTTGCGGTAAAGGCGAGGATAGTTTTTCTGGTCATGCGAATCGCTCCCTTGGCGTTATCTGACCTGCGCTCTGGTCTGCTTGTGTGACAGATCCATGACAGTAGGGCGGCACAGTCCGATTGTCACCAAACGGTCGGAAGTTTGACACAGACAGTCACGAATGTGTCACAAAACCTTCATAGGAAGCGCCAATTGACTGGCAGGCAGGGACCTCGACATTATGCGCACCTTTCTTATTCCGCTGGCCTTGGCCGCAGCCTTCGGTGCCGCTGGCCCCGCCTCGGCAAGCGAAGACACACAGTACTGGCAGACGCTCAACATTAGCGTCGCCTTGCCCGACAATTTCAAGGTTTCGAACGAAACGGTGCGCCGCTCAAGCGATGCGCGAGGGTTCTACGAGATCGAAAACAATTTCATGGTGGGGAAGAAGCTGAACAAGGTGGTCACGGTGTGGCTGGGCTACACCTTCGATCCGCAGTACAACCACGGCACTCTTCGGGTGCGCGAGCACCGTTTCCGCCAGCAGGTCAACTTCGACAACTTCGCGGTGCTGGGCAAGGTCAAGCTGAGCGGACGGTTGCGGATGGAAGAGCGCTGGCGCGAAGGCCAGACCGGCACCGCCTGGCGGCTGCGTCCGCAAGTGAAGGCCACCGTGCCGATCGCGGGCAAAGTGACGCTTTCGGTTTCCAATGAAGAATTCATCGACCTCAACAACAGCAACTTTCAGACCGTCGACGGGTTCGAGCGGATGCGCAACGCGATTTATGTGACAGTCCCGCTGAGCAAGAAAATTAGCATCGATTTCGGCTATCTGAACCAGCACAGCTTTGTGCCGAACGGACCCGATAGCAGCGACAACGTGCTGACCGCCGGTCTCTCGGCCTCGTTCTAGCCGCGCAGCAAAAGAGGCAACAGCACCGCAGCATCGGTGCCTTGACCGACAGTGCTGGTAATCTCGAGCGTGCCGCCGTGGCGCTCGACGATGTGTTTGACGATCGCGAGACCCAGCCCGGTGCCGCCCGAAGCGCGGCTGCGGCCCGGGTCGGTGCGGTAGAACCGCCGGGTCAGGTGCGGCAGATGGTGCGGGGCGATTCCGGGGCCGCGGTCGCTCACGGCCAGTCTGGCTTGGCCATCACTGGTGGTTGTAACTGTGACGGTCACCGGCTGATCGTCGGCTCCGTACTTGAGCGCGTTGTCGATCAGGTTGCGGAGCAATTGTTCAAGCTGGCCCGGATCGGCGAGGATCATCGTCCCGGGCACAGCGTCGGCCAGCGTCACGCGTTCCTTGCCCTTGAGCGAAGACACCTCCGCCACCACTCGTGCGGCGAGCTGCGCGAGGTCGATCGTTTCGCTCGGTCGGTCGTGCTTTTCGGCCTCGACATGGCTTAGCGTCATCAGGTCTTCCACCAGCGAGAGCATACGCCGCGCTTCGCGGTCGATAATTCCGACGAAGCGGTTGCGGGTTTCGGGGTCGGTCGGGGCGTCCTCGTCGCCCAGCGTCTCGGCATAGCCGATCACCGCGGCGAGGGGGGTACGCAGTTCGTGGCTGGCATTGGCGACGAAATCGGTATGCGCGCGGCTGACGTCGGATTCGGCAGTGCGATCGGCCAGTTCGATCATCCAGCGATCCCCGGCAATCGCGCGCCGGGTCAGTTGCCACAGGCTGCGCGTGCCGGTGAAGCCGGGGATCGAGACGCTGGCACCATCGGGCATGTCGATCAGCCGCATTGCATCGGGATGGCGCAGCGCGATCCGCGCGTCCTGACCGAGGATATGATGCCCCAGCGCCGCGCGCGCAGCGGCATTGGCTTCGACAATGCGGGTGCCCTCAAGCAGCAGTAGCGGCAGCGCGACCGGCTCGATCGTTTCGTGGATCGCATCGCGCGACACCTCGCGGACATCGACCCGCGCGCCCGACACTTGCGGCTCGGGCGTGGTCAGCCACAATGAGCCGAGCCACAGCCCCACCACCGCCAGCGCGAGCCAGAAGTTGCTGCCCGCCGCGAGCATCGCCGCGCCGGCGATCAGCGCCAGCACGATGCCGGCATAGGGGAGAGGGCGTTTGGTCAGCATCGGCGTGCGCTGCATAGGAGGCACCGGGCTGCCTGCCAATCGTTACCGTTATGCGAACAGCGGGAAAAGTGTCCCGGCCTGGTGACCCCTACGGGAATCGAACCCGTGTTTCAGCCGTGAGAGGGCCGCGTCCTAACCGCTGGACGAAGGGGCCGGGGAGATCAATCGATGACCGGGCCGGATAACTGCTTCGGCGCAGCGAGGATGGTGACCCGTACGGGATTCGAACCCGTGTTTCAGCCGTGAAAGGGCCGCGTCCTAACCACTGGACGAACAGGCCATACCGGCTGCGCCGAAAGCAGGCCGCGCCAATAGGCAAGGCGGCTGGGGGGGTCAAGTGCAAAGGCCGACTTCGCCTCAATCGGCGAAGGCCGCGTCGTCGACGTGCAGTTCGGCTTGCGGGCGGCTCGACCAGTCATCGATCCGCGCGCGCCCGGCGAGCCACAGACGGCGGTGGTGAGTGGCATGCAGCAGCGTCTGACCAAGCTCGGTGCTGGCGGCGCGGAACGCAATCGCCTTGAAGTTCGCGCCGTCCTCGCCGCGCACGATCAGCCGCACGTGATCGGTTCCGACCAGGTCGGCCTTGACCATTCGCACCGGCCCGACGGCCACGCGCGGACCCGGCCAACCCATCCCGTAAGGACCGGCACTTTCGAGCGTTTCAACCAAGGCGGGGGTCAGTCCGCCAGGGGCCAGCGCCAGATCGAGCTGCATCGACTGGTTGGCCATCGCTCCGGTCACCGCGCTGCCGAGCCGCGCGTCAAGCCAGTCACCCAGCGCATCGAGCGCGCCCGGCGCGATGGTCAGTCCAGCGGCCATGGCATGGCCGCCGCCCGCGATCAGCAGCCCGGCCTCGCGCGCGGCCATGATTGCCGAACCGAGATCGACTCCGGCAATTGACCGCCCCGAGCCTTTGCCATTGCCGTGCTCATCGGCATCGAGTGCAATCACGAGCGCGGGTTTGCCGGTCTTTTCCTTGATCCGTCCGGCGACGATCCCGATCACTCCGGGGTGCCAGCCTGGCCCGGCAAGCACCAGCACCGAGCGGTTGTGCTGGCTGGCGATCTGCGCTTCGGCCTGCTCCTGGACCACCGCCTCGATCCCGCGCCGCTCTTCGTTGAGCTGCGACAGCTGGGCGGCGATCTCGCGGGCCTCGTCGGGGTCTTCGGTGGTGAGCAGGCGCACGCCCAGCGTGGATTCGCCGACGCGCCCACCGGCGTTGATCCGCGGACCCAGGGCAAAGCCGAGGTCCGAACAGCTCGGCGCGCGGCTCAGCCGGCTGGCGTCGATCAAGGCTGCCATGCCGACGCCCTCGCGTTTGGCCATGACCTTGAGGCCCTGCGCCACGAACGCGCGGTTGAGCCCATGCAGCGCCGCGACATCGGCGACCGTGCCGAGCGCGACCAGATCGAGCAGCGCGAACAGGTCGGGCTCGGGCCGGCTCTCGAAAAAGCCGCGCTGGCGCAACACGCGCACCGTGGCGATCGCGAGCAGGAAGGCGACACCCACTGCCGCAAGATGCCCGTGCGCCGCGCCAATATCGCTTTCATCGAGCCGGTTGGGATTGACCAGTGCGGCGGCCTTGGGCAGCTCGGCCGAGCATTTGTGATGATCCACCACGATCACGTCGACCCCGGCATCGTGCGCCATGGCGAGCGCCTCATGCGCCATCGCCCCGCAATCAACCGTGACGATCAGGCTCGAGCCTTGCTCGGCGAGTTTGACCAGGGCCGCGCCCGAGGGGCCGTAGCCTTCAAGCAGACGGTCGGGGATGTAATAGTGCGCTGCCAGTCCGAGCGCGCGCAGCAGGCGGATCAGCAGTGCGGCGCTGGTCGCACCGTCGACGTCGTAATCGCCGTACACCGTCATGGTTTCGCCGGTCAGCACGGCCTGCGCGAGCCGCTCGGCAGCCGCGTTCATATCGCGCAGCGCCGATGGATCGGGCAGGAAGGCGCGCAGCGAGGGGCTGCGGTGGCGCTCGACATCGTCGGCGGCCACTCCGCGCGACAGCAGCAATTGCGTCACCAGGTCGTGATCGAGGCTGGCGCCGCCGCCCAGATCCATGTTGCCGCCGCGCCAGCGCCAGGTGCGGCCCGAGATCGAGCGGTCGAGGCCAAGGATCGAAGACGAGGTTGCGGTCATGACCATTGCCTAGCCGAGCCGGACCGACAACAAAAGCACTGTGGGATAGTTGGCGGCGATTGACAACTTTCTGGAACGGGCGTCGGTTATGGGGTTCGGGTAAAACGAGAGGGGTTAGACCATGGCTTTTGATCGCAAACTGGCTATCGCCGCAGGACTGTGCGCAGCGGGCAGCGTTATTGCCTTGGTGGCAATTCCGGTGTTGGCGCAGCGCGCGCCGACCAGCGGGCCGGTTGCTCGCTATGATATGCGCGCGGGCACCGTTTCGGGCTTTGCCGCGATGGGCGGCGGCATGGGCGGGGCGATGAGCATGGCGTTCGGCGGCGGCGGCAACAAGGTCCAGCACGAGCTGTCGCTGCGGCTCGGGTCGAGCCAAGCCGCGAACGGAAGCCCGAAAGCCGATCACTTCATGCCGCCGGGTGCCAAGCTTGGCAAATCGGTCGCCTTGGTCACCCCGGCGCAGGAGCGCGGCCCGGCCGATCAGCTTCCGGGTCAGCGCGAGGGCCAGAAGCCGACCGGGCGCTTGCTGATCTTCTGGGGCTGTGGCGAACATGCGCCCAAGGGACAGCCAGTGATCATCGACTTTGCCAAACTCAGCGCGGGCCAGATGCCGCCGGGCATGTGGTCCAGTACGGTGCTGCGCGATTGGGGCCCGACGCTCCAGAACAGCAAGACTTTCGGGCGGTGGCCGGCCGAGGACGGAAAAATGGTCAAGGCGGAAAGCTCGCTGATCGGCGCGCACCGGATCGCAGGTAATTATTCTCCGGAAATTTCGTTCAACCTCGCTCAGGACTTCATGGCTCCGCTTAAGACCACCTCCACTCAGAACCCCAGCGGATCGAGCTTGCTGAACTGGAACGCAGTCCCGGCAGCGACGGGTTACCTCGCCTTCCTGTTCGGTGGAAAGATGGTGCAGGGCGGGCAGATGGGCGATATGGTGATGTGGACCAGCAGCGCCTCGCGCCAGTTCGGCGGCGGGCTGAGCGATTGGCTCACCCCGGCGCAGGTGGCGGGGCTGGTCAGGGACCGTACGGTCATGGCTCCGACCACGATCAGCTGCACGATCCCGGCCGAGGTGCGCAGCGCCGGCGCCGATTTTCGCATGGGTATGATGACCGCGTTCGGGCCCGAGGAGGATTTCTCTTATCCGGCGCGTCCCGCCAATGCCAAGGAGCCGTGGAACCTGCTGTGGAGCGCGCGGGTGCGGCACCGTTCGACCACCAGCTGGATGGACATGCCGGGCATGCCTGGCCAAGCCGAGCAGCAGCAAGGCCCCAAGAAGTGCAAACCAAAGGGGCTCGGAGGACTCCTCGGCGCGGTAGCGGGCGTGGGGTGCTAAGCTGACCGCAGCCATGCTGCTGATCGTGTGGCACAGCCGCACCGGGGCCAGCCGCGCGCTGGCTGAAGCTGCGGCGGCGGGAGCGGGCGACCAGGCGCGTCTGCTCGCCGCTGCCGATGTGAAGCCTGACGACTTGTTGGCAGCGCAAGGCTATCTGTTCGTCTGTCCCGAAAACCTTGCCACGATGAGCGGGGCGATGAAGGAAATGTTCGATCGCTGCTATTACCCGCTGCTCGGACGAATCGAGGGGCGGGCCTATGCCAGCATGATCGCCGCAGGCAGCGACGGCCACGGCGCGCAGGCCCAGCTTGACCGCATTGCCACAGGCTGGCGGCTGCGCCGGGTGGCCGAACCGCTGATCGTCAACCTCCACGCGCAGTCGGCCGAAGAAATCATGGCCCTCAAGTCCGTACCCGCAGCAATACTGACGCAGGCCCGCGAACTTGGCGAGGCGATGGCCAGCGGGCTGGAGCAAGGTATTTTCTAGGGGTAATTGGCCCGCTTGCTCCGAAGTCGAGCGAATTAGCGCCGGAGGACTGGACGAACGCCCGCCAAAAGTGCGACAGGTCAAAAATCGACAATCCGATGGTATAAGGGAATTAAGCATCGGCGCGGCAGTGGACAATTCAAAGGCTGATTACAGCGCCGTACTTTCGCTTGTCTATGCGGAAGGGCGGCGACCGGATATCGCTGCCTTGCAAACCTTGGCACAGGTGCCCGCAAATGGCGGCGCAAAGGTGCGGTTCGCGCTCAGTCATGTGCCCGATCCGGCAGAGGGCTGGGCCGAACTGCTTTCGTCCGGGCTGACTTACGATTGCGCCGGGCTGGCACCGGCGGCGCCCGTACCGATGCCCAGCGGCGGGGCGTTGCTCGGTCTGGAAAAGGCGCCTGAGGGCGAGGCCATTTCCTTGAGTCCAGGGCCGCACCTGGCCGATGCGATGGGCATGCTGCCGGTGGTCCGCGTGCTCGCCGGGCTGGGGGCTCAGCTCGCGGCCTTGCCCGGGGCTGTAGCGGTGATCTGGAACCCGGCCCGGTGCTGGATGCCGCCCGTCTATTTCGGCAAGGTGGTCGACAACTGGCTGGCCGACGGGCCGTTTCCCGCGCTCGGGCTGACTTCGCTCGAACGGACAAGCGATGGGTCGATCGTTTCGGTCGGGCTGGCGCTGCTGACCGGGCAGGAGCTGCGGTTTCTGCCCGATGCCAAGTTGGTCGCGGCCGATATCGCGCGGATTGCCGTGCGGCTGATTCACGCGCTGATCGACACCGAGCCGTTGACCGGCCCGCACACCTTCCTTGGCCCGGACCGGGAGACCTTGCGGGTCATGCCCAACCTGCGCGGCACCCAGCTCGACGTCACGATCGAGCGTTGAGGACCGGCCAATAGCAGCGCTGGTGCCGGGGGGCAGTTCGTCACGTCTGACCCGTGCCGGGCTCGGCCTGCTTGGCTCCGACCGGCTGCCGCTCTCGTTTCGCGCGGTCAATCGGCCCGGCAGCCCCGATTTCGATCCCGGCTTGCAGCGCCACCATCTGCTGCCGCGCCAGTTGCTGACCAGCCGCTGCTTCACCCCGATGTTCGATGCGTTGGGACGCAGCGCGGTCGATTTCGAGGATTTCCGGCGCAACGGCTTGCTGCTTCCGGCCAATGACCGCGCGGTGCTCAAGATCGGGCTGCCGCTGCACCGCGGGCCGCACCGCAATTACAATGCGATGGTGATCGAACGCGTCGGGCAGATCGAGGCGGTGTGGTCGGCGACGCGGCCGCGGGCCCCCGAATGTGCGCTGGCCGTGGCCTATGAGCGGCTCGAGCTGCTCCAGCGCGCCTTGCGCCGCCGCTTGCTCGATCAGCACCGCCGGCTCCGGCTCAACCGACACGACCCGCTCGGCAGCGGCATCGATTTCAGCGAGCTCGATGCGATGGCCGCGCTGCTCTGGCCCGCGACCCAGCCGCCCGGCAACGATTGACCGCGCGAACGGTCAGGCCAGGCGCATCCCCGCCTTGGCCGCCAGCTCGGCGCGCGCCTGATTGTATTGGGCCTCGAGCTTGTCGACCCGCTCGGCCACGCTGTCGATCGCATCGACCGCGCCGATCCCCTGGCCCGAACCCCAGATGTCCTTCCACGCCTTGGCCTCGGTGTTGCCCCCTGAGCCGAAATTCATCGCCGAGGGATCGCTGACCGGCAAGTTGTCGGGATCGAGCCCGGCGTTGACGATCGAGGGCCGCAGGTAGTTGCCGTGCACGCCGGTGAACAGGTTCGAATAGACGATGTCGTTCGAGCGCCCGTCGACAATCGCCTGCTTGTAGCCCTCCTGCGCGTTGGCTTCCTTGGTCGCGATCCAGGGGCTGCCGATATAAGCGAAGTCGGCGCCCATTGCTTGCGCAGCCAGAATTGCGTGGCCGTTGGCGATCGAACCCGAAAGCGCCACCAGCCCATCAAACCACTGGCGGATTTCCTGCATCAAGGCGAACGGCGAAAGGACGCCGGCATGCCCGCCCGCACCGGCGGCGACCGGGATCAGGCCATCGGCACCCTTTTCGATCGCCTTCCGCGCGAAGCGGTCGTTGATTACGTCGTGCAGCACGATCCCGCCCCATTTGTGCACCGCCTGGTTAAGGTCTTCGCGCGCGCCCAGCGAGGTGATCACCATCGGCACCTGCCATTTGGCGCAGACTTCATAGTCCTCTTCGAGCCGGTTGTTCGATTTGTGAACGATCTGGTTAACCGCAAAGGGCGCGGCCGGACGATCGGGGTTGTCGCGGTTGTGCGCCGCGAGTTCCTGGGTAATCCGGTGCAGCCATTCGTCGAGCACGCCCGAAGGCCGCGCGTTGAGCGTAGGAAAGCTGCCGATGATCCCGGCCTTGCACTGCGCGATCACCAGATCGGGGGTGGAAATGATGAACAGCGGCGAACCGATCACCGGCAGGCGCAGGCGGTCGAACGGAGCGGGCAGCGGCATGGTTGTTGTTTTCCCCTCAGGCACGTGAAAGGTTTTCCTATGGGACCGATCCGCCGCTGTCGAGGGCTTGCCCGGGAACCTGCCATTCCGTAACGTCCAGCGATGCAGCCCACGATTATTGCCCTGGCCAGCGACGCGCAGCACCGATTCTCGAAGATTGCGCAGACTTCGCTCGAACTGGTCGCCGGGCTGGGGGTTGCGGGCGATGCGCACGCGGGCCGCACCGTCCAACACCTCGCGCGCGTGGCGAAGGACCCGGCGGCACCAAACCTGCGCCAGGTTCACCTGATCCACGCCGAACTGTTCGATGAACTGGCGGCCAAGGGCTTCAATCTCGCGCCCGGTGAAATGGGCGAGAACATCACGACGCAGGGCATCGATCTGCTCGGCCTGTCAGCAGGTACGCGGCTGCTGCTCGGGCGCGTGGCGGTGATCGAGATTACCGGGCTGCGCAACCCGTGCCATCAGCTCAACGGGTTTGCGCCCGGGCTGATGGCGGCGACGCTCGGCAAGACTGCTAACGGTGAACTGATCCGCAAGGCCGGAGTGATGGCGGTTGTCATCACCGGCGGCACGGTTGCAGTGGGCGACGGCATCGAAATGCAGTCGCTCCCGCTGGTGCACGAGCCACTCTTGCCGGTTTAGCCCGGGCCGGTCATCGAGACGCTGCCGCTGCGTTCCAGCTTGCCCCAGCCGACCATCTTCCCGCGCAGCGCCGAGACGATCGAACGGATCACCACCCCGTACATCAGCTGGCGATAGACGAACCGCTGCGCCAGCATCAGCAGCGCGGGGAAACGCTGCCGGGTGGGCTCGAGCCGGTAAGCGATCCACCCGGCGAGCAGGTCGATCGAAACAAACGCGCTCCAGTAGATGCCCATCCGCAGCACGTCGCTCTGAGTCTGGTCCCAGCCATGTTGCCGGACCCGCAGGACGGTGCCGACGATCGAGATCACCAGCGCGAGGTCGATCATCGGCGAGATTGCCGCGAACACGATCTGGAACAGCCACGCCTGCGGCATCCCGAACCAGGCGAGGCCGCGCGGGGTTCCGCTGCCCAGCACCGCACGGTGCTTCCACAGGCATTGCAACGTGCCGAACGACCAGCGGTAACGCTGCTTGCCCAGCGCGGCGAACGTCTCGGGCGCCTCGGTCAAAGCCACTGCTTCGACATCGTAAGCCACGCGCCAGCCCTGGCGCTGGATGGCGATGGTCAGGTCCTGGTCCTCGGCGAGGGTATCCTCGGGATAGCCGCCGACCGCATCGAGCGCCTCGCGCCGCCATGCGCCGACCGCGCCCGGGACCACGGTGATCGCGCGCAAGGCATCGAGCGCGCGGCGTTCGACGTTCTGCGCGGTGACGTATTCGATTGCCTGCCAGCGGGTCACTAGGTTGATCCGGTTGCCGACCCGGGCATTGCCCGCCACCGCCCCGATCAACGGATCGACGAACCAGCGTACCAGTTTGGGAATGGTGTCTTCGAGGAACTGCGTATCGGCATCGAGCGCGATGATGATCTCGCCGCGCGCCTGGAGGAGTGCGCGATTAAGCGCGCTGGCCTTGCCGCCGTTGGCCATGGTCAGCAGGGTGACCCGAGGATCGCTGCCAAAGTGCTTCCGCACCAGTTCGCTGGTCGCGTCTTTCGAGCCGTCGTCGGCGACGATTACCTGCAACGCAGGATAAGTGCTCTCCAACACGCGTTCGAGCGAGCCGATAATGACCCGTTCTTCGTTGTAAGCCGGGACGATCACCGAAACGGTTGGCTGATAATGTTCGCTGCCGTCCGGCGCACGCGAGGTGCGGTCGAGCAGCGCCAACACGGTCATCACCACCGCGCGGGCGATACCCAGCGCGATCACAAAGAAGAACAACCAGCGGATGGTGTAGCCGATCCCGGCCAATGCAGCGAAGATGCCGACGTCCGCTGCCACCGCCACCCGGTCGCCGCGCGCGACGTGGGGCATCAGCGTATCGTGCCGGGTGCTGAGCAGCTGGGCGAGCGAGACCAGATGATAGCCCTTGGCGCGGAGTCGGTCGATGATTTGCGGCAGTGCGGCGATGGTCTGTTCGCGGTCACCGCCGCCGTCGTGGAGCAAAACAATGTTGGCGCTGAATTCGGCAGTGGCCCCGTGGATTTGTGCCAGCGTCGCATCGACAATCGCCTGCGCTCCGGGCCGCCGCCAATCGCCCGGATCGACGTGCAGCCCGACGATCGTATAGCCCAGCCGCTGGGCGATCGCTGCCGGTACCAATTCGTCCGACGTGGTCGGCTCAGCATCACCGAAGTAAGGCGCGCGGAATAGCCGGGTCGAGCGCCCGGTATAAGCCTCGATCAGGCGCTGCGTGGCGTTGAGCTCAAGCTCGGTGCCAAAAGGGGTGACCTGCGCAAGGTTAGGATGAGTGTAACTGTGGTTGCCGATCTCGAACCCGTCGGCGGCGATGCGGCGCAGAATGCCGGGATGCTCCAATCCGTTCTCGCCGATGATAAAGAAGGCGGCGGGGGCATGCTTGGCTTCAAGGATGTCGAGGATGCGGGGGGTGACATCGGGATCGGGGCCGTCGTCGAAGGTCAGCACGATATTACGGCTGTTTTGTGCGCCCGAACGCTCGATCTCGAACGGCATCGGTAATTTGGTGTACGTTTCTGCGGTGATCAATCGGCCGGAATAACCGATCTGCCGGGTGCCGCTCGTTGGGCTTGCTGCGATCCGCAACACTTCGCCATTGCCAGCCACGTCTGCGCCTGCGGCCGGGGCAATCGTCGCCAGATCGGGCAGGCGACCGGCACGGCTTGCCGAAAGCGCTTCCCAGAAGCCGGGGTCTTCGCTGCCGAGCCGCCACAGCGCCACCCCGGCGACACCGCGCAGCTGTGCCAACTGGTTCCAGCTCGCCGCCGCATCGAGCATCCACACCGTGTGCTTTATCCCGTCTTCTTCGTAGGCGAATCCGGTGTTGCCGCTTTCGGGATCGAACTGCGGCACCGCGTCGCTATCGTGCGCGGCGAGCCAGGCTTCGTCGATGGTCAGCGAATCCGCCTTGCCGTCATGCCAATCGTAGCCATAGCTGCCCACCGCGATGACCAGCTTGCTTGCCGGAATCTTGGCGCGCGCATTGGCGAGGCGATCGGCAAACCAGGCGTTGGCGGCAATCGGCCCGGCCTCACCGCCTTGCCAGTGCTGGTCGTAGTCCATCAGGAACACGGTATCGGCGGCTGCGGCGAACCGGGAGAGGTCCCAGTCCGGGTCGGCCGCTGGTGCAGTCAGTCCAAGCCGCAGACCGGCCTCGGCAAAACGGTGGTGGTTGCGCGCCAGCATCGCCAGATATTGGGGCACGCTCGCGGCGGGCAAGTTCTCGATATCGAAGACCGCACCGTTCCAGCCGCCATGCCGGGCCTGCGCGATGACAGTGGTTGCCAGCGCATCGGCGCGCGCCGGGCTGGCCAATAAGGCAGCCATTCCGGCACCGGAGAACTGGTCGTTTTCGATGTTCTGGACCATCAGCAGCATCGCTGGGCGGTGCAGCGAAATGCCAAGCTGGCGGTGCAATCTCACGTCGGGGTCGATCGCCACAGAATTGTGCGCGGTGTCGATCAGGGCGTCGGCAGCAACCACCGCATCAAGGTCGTTCCAATGGTCGTGGAGCGAGGTACTGCTTTCCTCATCCCACGGCACGTAGAACCCAATCCGCTGTGGCAGGTTGCCGGTATTGGCGGGGGTAAGCCGGGGCAACTTGTGGCGGATGCGGGCGATGTGGGTGAGGAACGGCAGCGGCTGTTCACGCTCGCGGTCAAAGGCCAAAGCTGCGGCTGACGGGACTTCGACCAGCGTCGCGGCAAACCCGATGGCCGCGACCACAATGAGCAACAGCAACCCGAAGGCCACGCGCCCGACCAGCCGGCGACGACGACCCGTGCTGTCAAAGAAGATCGGAGAGGTCATTTATATCGGACCAACACCAGCCTGCACGGGGAATGTAAAGTTACGTTCCTGTCATGTTCGCGGGGCTAGTGCCAGACTTGCCGGTACAGCGCCTCGATCTCGCCCGCTTCGGCGAGGCGTGGGTTGTTGGCGGGCGAGCCAGAACCCAGCGCCTGCTGCGCCATCAGCGGGATCAGCGCCTCCCACCGTTCGCGCTCGATGCCGTAGGCGCGGGGCGAGGGCACTGCTAGGTCGGCGTTGATCCGGTGCAAGGCCTCCACCAGCGCGCCGACTGCCGACTGATCGGCTTCGCTGTCATCAGCCAGACCCATCGCCCGCGCGCATTGCGCGTAGCGGGGCAGGGCTGCAGGTGCCGACCACTGGGTGATGGCCGGCATCAGCATCGCGTTCGACAGTCCGTGCGAGACGTGGAAATGGGCCCCGATCGGCCGGCTCATCCCATGGACCAAGGCCACCGAGCTGTTCGAAAAGGCAATCCCGGCCTGCAACGCGCCGAGCATCAATGCCGCGCGCGCGGAGCGGTCTTGCGGGTCGGCGCAGGCTCGCGGCAGGTTGGGCCAGATCAACCGCATCGCCGACAAGGCCATGCTGTCGGCAAACGGATTGGCGCGCTTGGAGACATAGGCCTCGACCGCGTGGACCAGGCTGTCGATCCCGGTGTCGGCCGTAAGCCGCGGTGGTTTGCTCAGCGTCAGTTCGTAATCGACCAGCGCGATCAGCGGCAGGTAGGCGAGCCCCGCGCAGAGCATCTTCTCGTCGGTCTCGGCATCGGTGATGACGGTAAAGCGCGTGGCTTCCGAGCCGGTCCCGGCAGTCGTCGGGATCGCAATGATCGGCAGGCCGGGGCTGTCCTCCTGATGCGGTGCCTTGAGTTCGGGAATGGTCCGATCCCGCCTGACCGCAATCATCTTGGCGCTGTCGATCGGACTGCCCCCGCCGAGCCCGATCACGCAATCGTGCTCACCTTCGGCTAAAACCGCGCAGCCCGCGTCGATCGAGGTGACGGTCGGATCGGGGACCACCCCGGTGAACGCACGGGCGGCAATCCCGGCACCGCCGAGCAAGGCCTCCACCCGCGCGAGCAAGCCCGAGCTTTGCATCCACGCATCGGTGACGATCAGCGGACGCGATAGCCCCGCCGCCGCCAGCACCTCGGGCAGTTCGTCCAGCACCCCGCCGCCAATGCGGATCGTGCGCGGCAGGTGGATCGCGGCCATCAGCTAAGCAGGTGTTCGATGCCATAGAACCGCGCGGCATTGCCGGCATAAAGCGCGGCTTTGTCTTCGGCCGAGGCGCTGCGGGTGAGGTGCTTGAAGGCGTTCCACAGCACCGCGTAGCTCGCGCCCCATTTGTCGACCGGGTAATTGCTCTCGAACATCCCGCGCTCAGGGCCGAACGCCTCGATGCAGGTCTCGATATAAGGGCGCCACATCGCGGCGAGCACTTCGGACGACAGTCCGGCGGCGGGGCCGTGATCGGGCATCCCCGCGAACGACATTGCCAATCCACCAAGCTTGACCGAGACATTCGGGCACGCGCCCAGTTGCTTGATCATCGCGCGCCAGACGTCGAACCGTTCGGGCAGTTTGCCGTGATAGCTGGCCATGCCCAAGGGCGTACCGCAGTGATCGAGGACGATCGGCTGATCGGGGAAGGCGCGGGCGAGCGAGAGCACATCGCCCAGTTGCGGTTCGAGCAGCCAGGCATCGAAAGTCAGCCCGAGCTCGCCCAGATGCTTGAAGCCTTCGCGGAACCTGGCGTCGAGATAGAGCCCGGGCTGCGCGTGGAACGGCGGACCGAGTACGTCTGCATCGGCATCCCAGGCTGCGGCATGGCGAATGCCCCTGAACCGCGGGCTGGCGGCCATCAGCGCCTCAAGCACCGGCCGCGCCGCATCACCGCGGCTGAGGTCAGCGTGCCCGATGATCGCTTCGCAGAGCCGCGCCGGGCCATAGAGCCCGCTGGCACTTTGCGCGGCGACGCCGTTGACGAATTCGACTTCGCCCACGCTCTTCAGCTCATCCGCTGCGCTCCCGTTGTAAAACGCACCGCATTCCATGAAGACCGTGCCGACCACGTTGTGGCCGCAGCCGATCTCGGCCTGGATTTCGTCGAAGGTGTAATAGGGTGAGAGCGCGATGCTGGCGATGAACGGGTGGCGTGGTTCGGGGAAGGCCGCCATCAGCGGGCGCAGGTCCCACAGGTGGTGATGCGGGTCGATGATCGGCAGGTCAGGTTCGAGGATCGCTTCGGTCATGTCGGTTCTCTCCACATTTTGGCAGCAGCTTATGATCGCCTCGGCGTTTGACAAGTGCTGATCGGCTCCGCATTAACCGTTCGATTAAAAAAGTGGAGAGGCCGATGCACAGCGACACCGATTTTACCGGCAAATGCGTGTTGGTGGTGGGCGGATCGAGCGGGATCGGTAACGGCATCGCGCATGCGTTCAGGACCCGCGGGGCTAAGGTCCACGTCTGGGGCACCCGCGCCGATGCGGCCGACTACAGCGCCGACGAAGGCTCCGATCTGACCGGGCTGGGTTATACCAGCGTCGATGTCGGCAATCCCGATGCCATCGAAGCCGCGCCGGTGCCGTTCGATCGGCTCGACGTGCTGGTGCTGTGCCAGGGGGTGGTGGTCTACGGGCGCGGCGAGTTCGAGCGCGCCGGGTGGGACCATGTGATGAGCGTCAATCTGGACAGCCTGATGCATTGCGCGGGCAAGTTTCGCGCACTCCTTGCCGAACGGCGGGGCAGTGTAATCATCGTCAGTTCGGTCGCCGGGTTCAAAGCGAATATCGGCAACCCGGCTTACGCCGCGTCGAAAGCCGGGGCGGTCAGTCTGGTCAAGTCGCTCGGGCAGGCCTGGGCGAGCGAAGGGATCAGAGTCAACGGGCTCGCCCCCGGGCTGGTCGCGACCAAGCTCACCAAAGTTACCACCGACCGCCCCGACCGGCTGGCGGGGGCGCTGGCGCGCATCCCCGAAGGCCGCCTGGGCACCCCTCAAGACATGGCCGGAACCGCGCTGTTCCTCGCCTCGCCGCTCGCTTCCTACGTCACCGGCCACACGATCGTGGTCGATGGCGGTCTCTCGCTATGAAACGGCCCTGCTGATGAATTTCGAACACAGCGACAAGGTCAGCGATCACACCAAGATCTGGCAGGAATGGCCGGGGATGGAAGGGCTCAAGGACAAGGCGCGCGCCGAAGGACTGTGGAACCTGTTCACGCTCAACCGGTTTGTCCGCATCGCCGACGGGCCGGACGAGGTGCACATGAGCCAACTCGGCAAGTCGAAGATCAAGGACTATGTCGCGATGAACGAGCGGTGATGACGTAACCCAAATCCTCCCCTTTTGGGGGAGGTGGCCCGCCGCAGGCGGGTCGGTGGGGGCCTGAGTCGGCGCGCGAATGCCCCCACCGTCAGCCCTGCGGGCTGCCACCTCCCCCAGTGGGGGAGGATCATTGAAAGAGGACAAGCCATGAAAGCCCTCAGATACTACGGCACCCGCGATGTGCGGTACGAAGCGATGGACGATCCCGCTCCGCAATCGGCTCGCGATGCGATTGTCCAGGTCAGCGCCTGCTCGATCTGCGGATCGGACCTGCACATCTATCACGGCCATGGGTTCAGCGAGGATGTCGGGTTCTGCGTCGGTCATGAGGCTGTCGGCGAGGTGGTCGAGGTCGGCAGCGCGATGAGCCGGATAAAAGTTGGCGACAAGGTCATGCTGCCTGCCGCAGTCGGCTGCGGGGCGTGCCGCTCATGCCTGGCGGGCAATGTCGCCAATTGCGAGTTCAACGCGGGCTCTTGCTATGGGCTTTCCGCCGGTCTGCAAGGCTCACAGGCCGAGGCGGTGCGGGTGCCGGCGGCAGACATGAACGCCGTCAAAGTGCCCGACGGCATTTCGATGGACCAGGCGCTGATGATGACCGACGCGCTGGCCACTGCGTGGTATGGCGCGCGCCGCGCCGAAATCAAACCCGGCAGCAGCGTCGCAGTAATCGGGCTGGGGCCGATCGGGCTGATGGCCGTGGAAGCCGCTTTCGTGATGGGCGCAGGCGTCGTCTATGCGATCGATCCGATTGCGGAACGGCGGGCCTTGGCGGCCGAGGCCGGGGCGGTGGTGCTCCACCCGCAGGATGCGCTCGAGATGATCCGCGAGGCGACGCAGGGCCGCAAGGTCGAATGCGTGATCGAGGTGGTCGGCAGCGACGCCACAGTCGATCTGGCGCTGCGGCTGGTGGCGCGGCGCGGGACGGTTTCGGTGATCGGGGTGCAGCAATCCAAGCGCTATGCGTTCCCGCTCGAGCGGGCGTTCGCCGCCGGGCTGACGTTCCGCGCCGGGACCTGCTCGGTTCCCGAAGAATTGCCGGTGCTGTTCCCGCTGGTCCAGTCGGGCCGGCTCAAGCCGGAAAAGTACATCAGCCACCGCCTGCCGCTGAGCGAAGGGGCCGAAGCCTACCGGTTGTTCGAAGCCCGCGAGGCCGGCGCGCTCAAGATGGTGTTAGTGCCGGGTCAAGGCGCGGTTAGCGTGTAGTCAGCGCGGCATAGCGCTGCTATCCCTCTCGTTGCATGTCCAGCGAATCTCCCCAATCCCCAGCCTCGCTCGAACGCGCCGCGCTGTCCGTGGCGCTGGTTCGCGTTGGCAACCAGGACCGCGCAGCGCTGCAAGAGGTCTATCGTCGCACCTCGCGGAAGCTTTTCGGCATTTGCCTGCGTATCTTCGGTGAACGCGCCGATGCAGAGGATGCCATGCAGGAAGTTTATCTGACGATCTGGCACCGCGCCGGCAGCTTCGATCCGGCGCGCGGCAATCCGATCACGTGGCTGGCTACGCTGACCCGCAACCGCGCGATCGATATCCTGCGGGCCTCGGGCCGCCGCCCGACCGCGCCGATCGAACTGGCCGACAATGTCGCCGACGACCGTCCCGACGCCGAGACCGTGCTGATCTCACAGGGCGACGATGCGCGGATCGTCGGCTGCATCGAGACGCTGGCCAAGAGCGACGCGACGATGATCCGTATCGCCTTTTTCGAAGGCACGACCTACGCCGATCTCGCCGAGCGGATCACGTTGCCGCTGGGTACCGTCAAAAGCCGGATTCGCCGCGCGCTGCTGAAATTGCGGGAGTGTCTGTCATGAGCGATGACGACGACCTACTTGCTGCCGAACATGCGCTGGGCCTGGTGGACGATGCCGCCGCTGCCGCGCGCAGTGCTGCTGACCCAGCCTTTGCCGAGCGCGTCGCCTGGTGGGATGCGCGTTTCGCCGGGCTGACCGGGCCACTCGGTGAGGAACCTTCGCCCGAACTGTGGCGGCGAATCGCCGCGCGGCTGCCGTCGAATGACAACGCCGGCGGTCTGCTGCGCTGGAAGGTGATCAGCGGCGGGCTGGCGGCAGTATCAGCGATCGCGCTGTTCATGCTCGCGCAGCGCCCACAGATCGAATTGCCGCCGCAACCCGGTGCGCCCGTGGTGGCGAGCCTGTCGGGCGAAAAGGGCAGCGCGCTCGCGATCAGCTATGATAGCACCGCGCGGCGCCTGACCATCGCGCCGGTCCAGCTCGATCCTGGCAAGGGCGATGCCGAGCTGTGGGTGATCCCGGTCGGTTCGAAGGAAGTCATTTCGCTCGGCGTAATCGACGCGAAAAAGCCCAGCTCGCGTCAGCTCAATCCGGCGCAGGCGCGGCTGGTGGCGGCCGGGGCGACCTTCGCGATTTCGCTCGAACCCACCGGCGGTTCGCCCACTGGCCAAGCCACTGGTCCGATCGTGGCGAGCGGAAAATTGGTCGAGACCTAAAATTTAGCGGTTCAAGCGAGTCCCACAAGGTCATCGAAACTCCCCACCGGGGGAGATTCGAAGTAACAAATTTTCGCCGCGATGCATCCGCCCATGCACCGCCAGCGTAACTTGAATGCTGGAGCGATTGGACGCCCGGCATTCAAGGAGGTTCCCCCATGAAGTTCAAACTGGCCCTGGCCGCCGCTGTGCTGGCTCTGGCCGTCAGCCCTGCCGTATCGAAGACCCTGATGCATTACCCGATGGTTGGCGGTGCTGCCATGTACCCGACCAAGAACATCGTCGAAAACGCTGTCAATTCAAAGGACCACACCACGCTGGTCGCCGCAGTCAAGGCCGCTGGCCTCGTTGACACGCTGTCGAGCCCGGGTCCGTTCACCGTCTTCGCGCCGACCAACGCCGCCTTCGCGCGCCTGCCGGCCGGAACCGTCGACACCCTGCTCAAGCCCGAGAACAAGGGCACGCTGACCGCGGTGCTGACGTATCACGTCGTCGCCGGACGGGTGAACAGCGGGCAGCTGATCAAGATGATCAACGCCGGACGTGGCAAGGCTGTCCTTACCACCGTCAATGGTGAGAAGCTGACCGCCCGGAAGATGGGCAGCAAGATCGTGCTGGTCGATGCCAAGGGCGGCAAGGCCACGGTCACAATTGCCAACGTCATGCAATCGAACGGCGTGATCCACGTGATCGACCGCGTGCTGCTGCCATAACTGCTTAGCGCGCGCGGACGGACGCCGCGCGTGCCAGGACGAACCTCGTCGGTGATCCCATTCCCCCTCGTCACCGGCGGGGTTCAACCCTTCAGTCAGACACTGGCATTTGCCGCGCTGAGCACCGCGCGCACGCTGGCCGTGGCGATGTCTTCGTCGATCCCCACGCCCCAGACGGTCTTGCCGTCCACACCGACACATTCGACATAGGCCGCCGCGCGCGCATCCGACCCGGCGGTCATCGCGTGTTCGGTGTAGTCCTTGACGTCGAGCGCCACCCCGAAGGTTTCGGCCAACGTTGCGACGACCGAGCTGATCAGCCCGTTGCCGCGGCCCGAGACCGACTGTTCCTGGTCATCGACTGCGATCTTGCCGGCGAATATCCGGGTTCCGTCGCTCGCCTTGGTTTCTTCGTAGTCGAGCAGCTGGAAATGCTGCGGCGTACCGAGGTGATAGACCCGCTGGAACACCTGCCAGATATCCTCGGCAAACAATTCGCGCCCGGCCTGATCGGCCAGCTCCTGGACATGGCCGGAGAAGTGCGCCTGCATCTTTTTAGGCAGCTTGAGGCCCTGATCCTGTTCGAGCACCCAGGCAAAACCGCCTTTGCCGCTCTGCGAATTGACCCGGATCACCGCCTCGTAATCGCGCCCCAGGTCGGCGGGGTCGATCGGCAGGTAGGGCATCTCCCACGTCTCGTCATTCTGCATCTCGCGCGCGGCAAAACCCTTCTTGATCGCGTCCTGGTGGCTGCCCGAAAACGAGGTGTAAACCAGCTCGCCCACGTAAGGGTGGCGCGGGTGGATTGGCAGCTGGTTGCAATAAGCCACGGTCGCCGCGATCTCATCGATGTTCGAGAAATCAAGCCCCGGATCAATGCCTTGGGTATACATGTTAAGGGCAACTGTAACCAAGTCACAGTTGCCGGTACGCTCGCCATTGCCGAACAGGCAGCCCTCGACCCGGTCTGCCCCGGCCATCAGCCCCAGCTCGCAGGCAGCAATCCCGGTGCCGCGATCGTTGTGGGTATGCAGGCTGATCACCACGGCATCGCGGTTCGGGATCATCCGCCCGAACAGCTCGATCTGGTCGGCATAGATGTTGGCGGTGGCGCATTCGACCGTAGCGGGCAGGTTGAAGATGATCGGCTTGTCAGGGGTGGGTGCCAGCACCTCCATCACTGCGGCGCAGACTTCGACCGAATA
This sequence comes from Sphingomonadaceae bacterium, assembly GCA_025359425.1. Lineage (GTDB taxonomy): Bacteria > Pseudomonadota > Alphaproteobacteria > Sphingomonadales > Sphingomonadaceae > Novosphingobium. The sequence goes on along the minus strand of JANYGC010000115.1, from coordinate 6,008 downwards.
TTCGACTTCGGCGGTCGAAAAGGTTTCCGGGCTGTATTCGAAGGTCCAGTCGGTGGTGTGATACTTCGCCGCCTGATCGCGTAGCACCTTGGCTCCGTCGATGGCGATCTGCTTGATCTGGTCCTTGCTCATTCCGAAGACGATCCGCCGCCACGCCGGGGAAACCGCGTTGTAGAGGTGGACAATCGCTTTGTCCGCGCCTTCGAGGCTGGCAAAGCTGGTCTCGATCAGATCGCGGCGTGACTGGGTCAGCACCTGGATCAGGACGTCGTCCGGCACTTTGCCGGTCTTGACCAGACCGGAGATGAAATCGAAATCGGTCGCGCCCGAAGCGGGGAAGCCAACCTCGATTTCCTTGCAGCCCACCTTGAGCAGCAAGTCGAAGAAGCGCATCTTCTTTTCCGCGCCCATCGGATCGATCAGCGCCTGGTTGCCGTCGCGCAGGTCGGTCGACAGCCAGCGCGGGGCCTCGGTTATGACCTTGGACGGCCATTGCCGGTTGGGCAGATCAATCGGCGGGAATGCGCGGTATTTGGCCGCCGGGTTCTTCAGCATGGTCATGATATGGATCTCGGATTAGAAGTGCGACTGGGGGCGGGGTTCAATTCCCTTGGGTGCCGCCAGGTGCCGCCCAAGTGACACACCAGCTCACGCCCAAGGGCGGATAAGTCGCAGAGTAAGGCCAAGTGTCGAGGTCATGGGGACTAGCCTATGGCGAGGAGGCTGCGGATTGTAAAGTCGCACTTGCGCTGCGCCGCGCCGCCCGGCACACGTTGCAGCTGGCAACCGAACTTACAGCAGGATTCACCATGGCCGACTATTCGCGACCTTCAACTGGCTTCGACACGGCGCGACTTGCGCGGATCGAACCGTTTGTGAAAGAAAATTACCTCGACAACGGCAAGCTCCCCAACGCGCAAGTGCTGGTCGCGCACCGCGGCGAGATTGCGCATTTCTCCTCGCAGGGCAACGCGCGGGAGGGCGGCAAGGCGATCGACGAGGGCTCGCTGTTCCGCATCGCCAGCATGACCAAACCGGTCACCTCGATCGCCTTCATAATGCTGCTCGAGGAAGGCAAGGTCGCGCTCGATACCCCGGTGCACCGCGTGCTCCCCGAATTCCGCGAGCTGGGCGTTTACAACGGCGGCGGCGGCGGGGTCCCATTTGCGACCAAGCCGCTCAGCCGCCCGATGCTGATGCTCGACCTGCTGCGCCACACCTCGGGGCTGACGTACGGCTTCCAGAACCGCAGCAATATCGATCTGGCCATGCGCGAGGGAAAATTTGAAAACTGGCACGGCAATCTCGATCTCGACGGCTTCATCGCCGCGCTGGGCAAGTTGCCGCTGGAGTTTTCGCCGGGTGACGAATGGAATTATTCGGTTTCGACCGACGTGCTTGGCGCTGTAATCCAGCGGCTTGAAGGCAAAAGCCTCGATCAGGTCTTCGCCGACCGTATTTTCGGCCCGCTCGGCATGAGCGACACCTCGTTCGCGGTTCCCGAGAGCAAGGTCGACCGGCTGACCGATTGCTACACCTTCGTCCCCGGCAAGGGCCGCGTGATGTACGATCGCGGCGCGGAAAGCGCGTGGAGCCGTAGCCCCAAGCTGCTGTCGGGCGGGGGCGGGCTGGTTTCGACGGCGCTCGATTATCACCGCTTCTGCCGGATGCTGCTGGGTCATGGCGAGCTCGATGGGGTACGGATCGTCGGGCGCAAGACGCTCGAACTGATGACGATGAACCACCTGCCGGGCGGGTCTGACCTGGCGGCGATGTCGCGCTCGCTGTTCAGCGAGGCGGCCAATGCCGGGACCGGGTTCGGGCTGGGCTTTGCAGTCAATCTCGATCCGGCGCGCAGCATGGTGATGGGTTCGGCGGGTGAGTTTTACTGGGGCGGGATGTTCTCGACCGCGTTCTTTGTCGATCCGGTCGAGCAGGTGACGATGGTCTTCATGACCCAGCTTTCGCCAAGTTCGGTCTATCCGATCCGCCGCGAGCTCAAGACCCTGATCTATTCGGCGCTACTATGAGCGCAACCATGAGCGAGCGCGCACCGCCGGTCGATTTGTATGAAACCATGGGGCTGGAACGGATCGTCGCGGTCGAGCCCGCGGGCCGCGCCGTGCTCGAATACCGCGCGACCCCGGCGCAGTGCCATTCGGGCGGCGTGGTGCAGGGCGGCTTCGTGACCGGCTGGATCGACGCCGCGATGGCGCACGCGGTGATGGCCATTCCGGGCGACGAAATGGTGCCGATGACGCTCGAGATCAAGGTCAGCTTCTTCGCCCCGACGCGGCCTGGATTGGTGGTGGCCGAGGCGTGGGTGGTGCAGGGCGGACGGCGCACGGCGTTTGTCGAGGGCACGCTCAAGGACGCCGCCGGAACGCTGCTCGCCAAGGCCAGTTCGACCATCACCATGGCCAGCCGCGCCAAGGTGGAGGCCGCAGCGCGGGCGGCGCTTGGCAAATGAGCGAAGTGCGCCCGTTCACTCTGGCGGTGCCCGAAGCGGCGCTTGACGATTTACGCGCGCGACTGGCGCAGACCCGCTGGCCCGAGCGTGAGACGGTGGCCGACTGGAGCCAGGGCACCCCGCTCGCCGAGCTGCAGGCGCTGTGCGAATATTGGCGTGATGGCTATGACTGGCGCAAGTGCGAGGCGAAGCTCAACGCGCTGGGCCAGTACACCACTGAGATCGACGGGCTGGAGATCCATTTCCTCCACGTCCGCTCGCCCAATCCCGACGCGCTGCCGTTGGTGATGACGCATGGCTGGCCGGGTTCGGTGATCGAATTCATGGGGGTGATCGAGGCTTTGGCCAATCCCACTGACGGCGGGCTGGCATTCCATGTCGTCGCGCCGTCGCTGCCGGGGTTTGGCTTTTCGGGCAAGCCCACTGGCACTGGCTGGGGGGTCGAGAAGATTGGCCGCGCCTGGGGCGAGCTGATGGCGCGGCTGGGTTACACCCGCTGGGTCGCGCAGGGCGGTGATTGGGGTGCTGCAGTCACTACCGCGATCGGGGTGCAGCAATTGCGCGGCTGTGCCGGGATCCATCTCAATATGCCGATCGGGCGGCCTTTGCCCGAGGACATGGCGAGCCCGACGCCGCCCGAGCTCAAGGCGCTGAGCGCGCTCAAATATTATCAGGACTGGGATGCGGGCTATTCCACCCAGCAGCGCACCCGCCCGCAGACCGTTGGTTACGGCCTGGTCGACAGCCCGGCCGGGCTCGCCGGGTGGATCTTCGAGAAGATGTGGGCCTGGACTGACAACAGCGGCTCGCCCTACGACGCGCTTAGCCGTGACGCGATCCTCGACAACCTGATGCTCTACTGGTTGCCCGCCACCGGGGCTTCATCGGCGCGGCTCTATTGGGAGAGTTTTGGCAGTTTCACCCCGCAGCAGGTCGAACTGCCAGTGGCGGTCAGCGCCTACCCCAAGGAAATCCTTCCCACCCCGCGAAAATGGGCTGAGCGCAATTTCCCCAGGCTGGTCCACTGGGGTGAGATGGAGAATGGTGGACATTTCGCCGCATGGGAACAACCCGCAGCGTTCGTGCAGGAACTCAGGACTGCGTTCGCGTTGATGACCTGATCAGCGGTGGACGAACGTTGCGGCGATCTTCAAGTCGACTGTGTCGCCGACCAGCGGAAAATCCGCGACCAGCCCGAAATCGCTGCGCTTGATCTGCGCGGTGCCTTCGAACCCGACGTTGAGCGCGCTGCCGAGCAGACCCTTGCCGGCCCCGGTGAACCGCGCGGCGATGGTGACGGGTTTGGTCACGCCGTTGAGTGTCAACCGGCCGTCGATCGCCGCGCTCTTGCCGTCGGCACCCGGGGTCACCTTGGTTGAATTGAACAGTGCATCGGCTGGTTTGGGGCCGAAATAGTCGGGCTTGCCCGCGCCGCTCGGCATGAACAGGTGCTCGGTCAGGCCTTGGCTGGTGGTCAGGATCTTGCGCACCGGAATGCGCACCGCAACCTGCGCCTGATCGAGCTGCGCCGGATCGAGCATCAAGGTGCCGGTGATACTGCCGAACAGCCCGAACACATCGGTAAAGCCCATGTGGTTGATCCGGAACTCGACCATCGTGTGCGCCGGATCGGTGGTGTAGGTTCCGGCGGTAACCCGCGCGGGGTCGGGCTGGCCGGGAGCCTGCGCGGGAGCGGCACCCAGCATCCCGGCATAGGCCAGCGCGGTCAGGGCTAACAGGCGGCGAGCAGTCATGGCGTCCTCCGGAGGGCGAACCCTGATGACATGCGCCGACATCGCCGCAGCGGTCAACACCGCTGCGGCGATGTGCCTCAGTTCTTGGCCTGATCGACCAGTTTGTTCGCGCCGATCCACGGCATCATCGCACGCAGCTGGGCCCCGGTCTTTTCGATCGGATGGGCCTCGGCGGCCTTGCGCGCGGCTTTCAATTCGGGCTGCCCGGCGCGGTTGTCGAGCACGAAGTTCTTCACGAACCGGCCCGACTGGATATCGGCCAGCACGCGCTTCATCTCGGCCTTGGTCTCGGCGGTGATGATCCGCGGACCGGTGGTGATATCGCCGTATTCGGCGGTGTTGCTGATCGAATAGCGCATGTTGGCGATCCCGCCTTCATAGAGGAGGTCGACAATCAGCTTGGTTTCGTGGAGGCATTCGAAATAGGCCATTTCGGGCGCATAACCCGCTTCGACCAGCGTCTCGAACCCGGCCTGGATCAGGTGCGTGATCCCGCCGCACAGCACGGCTTGCTCGCCGAACAGGTCGGTTTCGCACTCTTCCTTGAAATTGGTCTCGATGATCCCCGAGCGCCCGCCACCCACGCCGCTGGCATAGGCGAGGCCGATGTCATGCGCGTTGCCGCTTGCGTCCTGGTGCACCGCGATCAGGCACGGCACGCCGCCTCCACGCACGTATTCGCTGCGCACGGTGTGGCCCGGACCCTTGGGCGCGATCATGATCACGTCGAGGTTGGCACCCGGCTCGATCAGCCCGAAGTGGACGTTGAGACCGTGGGCAAAGGCCAGTGCCGCACCGGGCTTCATGTTGTCCTTGAGGTCGTTTTCCCAGATCGCGGCCTGAAGTTCATCGGGCGCCAGGATCATGACGATGTCGGCCCACTTGGCGGCGTCCTGGTTGGACATGACCGCGAAGCCCGCAGCCTCGGCCTTCTTCGCGGTGGCCGATCCGGCACGTAGGGCGATGGCAACATCCTTGACCCCGCTGTCGCGCAAGTTCTGCGCGTGGGCGTGGCCTTGGCTGCCGTAGCCGACAATCGCGATCTTCTTGCCGGTGATCAGATTGAGATCGCAATCGGCGTCGTAATAAACCTTCATCGTACTTCCCTCGTGAAACTCGAAATTGTGTAATTCGAAAGGTGAAACTCTCAGGCCGCCTCGGCCCCGCGCATCATCCCGACCACGCCGGTGCGGCCAACCTCGACCAACCCCAGCTCGCGCATCAGGGCGACGAAGCGGTCGATCTTGTCGGGTGCGCCGGTCAGTTCGAACACGAAGCTGCTGGTGGTGGTATCGATCACGCTGGCGCGGAACACTTCGGCGAGCCGCAAGGCCTCGACCCGCGCGTCACCGGTGCCGGCCACCTTGACCAAAGCCAGCTCGCGCTCGACGTGATCGCCCGCTTCGGTCAGGTCGATCACTTTGTGAACCGGGACCAGCCGTTCGAGCTGGGCGTGGATCTGGTCGATCACCGCGGGCGGCCCGTGGGTGACGATGGTGATCCGGCTGACGGTGTGGTTCTCGGTAATGTCGGCCACGGTCAGGCTGTCGATATTGTACCCGCGCGCGGTGAACAGCCCGGCGATCTTGGCCAGAATCCCCGCCTCGTTATCGACCATTACGGTCAACACGTGGCGTTCGGCTGCCAGTTTCTTGATCTTCATCATGGCAACCAAACTCCGTTCGTCCCGAGCGAAGTCGAGGGACTTGGCCGAGCGAAGCCGAGGCCTCCGCGCTTGCCGCAAGCTTTTCGGCTTCGCTCGAAGCGGTCCCTCGACTTCGCTC